>JAYVZW010000362.1:0-4105 GCA_043783015.1 Verrucomicrobiota bacterium | reverse complement strand
CGAACTTGGGTTGGTGGAGGAAAAGTCGTGCGAAAGCCACCCGCTGCTGTTCACCCAGGGAAAGCACGTTGGTCCAGTCCACAACGCGGTTCAAATCGTTACCCACGCGTTCCGAGATGTCCACCAGGTTGACCTTCTCCACCACCTCGCGGATTTGTTCGTCGCTCACTCCATTGTTGGGAAACGGATAGACCAACTGGTCGCGCAGGTTACCCTGAATCATGTAGGGTCGCTGCGGCAAAAACATGATGTCATTCAAAGTCGGGCGTTCGAGTGAGCCGGATCCGCTCGACCACAGTCCGGCGATCGTGCGCAGCACCGAACTTTTCCCCGTGCCGCTGGCACCCATGATAAGGAGACTCTGCTTGCGATGCAGCTCGAAGGACAACTTAGAAACCAGGGTCTTCGATCCATCGGGCGTGCGCACTGTCAACTTGTCCAGCTTCACGATGCGGCTGTCATCGGCCACTTCCAGATTTGCTTCTTTTAAGATGCGATCTTCCTCCGCATCATGTTCGTCAAGATGCTCCCATAGGCTGCCGAGACGTTGGACGCCAGCGAGGTATGTGCTCAAGCCGCCGAACTGCGTGATGATAAGCGAAACCGCGGCAAGGACTTGCGCAAACGCCCCTGCTGACTGGGTAACAACGCCGAATTCCACTTTTCCATTCATGAACATGGGGGCGACAATAATGACCGGCAGCACCAGCGCGGCATAGTTATAACTGTTGGTGAAGAAGCTCAGGTTGCGATTCCAAATGATGATGCTCCCCATGTTGGCCACCGCCGCGCCCAACCGGTTCACCAAGTCGAGATGCTCGCGTTTCTCACCCCTATAAAAAGCGATTGATTCCGCGTTGTCTCGCACCCGCACAAGACCGTAGCGAAAGTCCGCTTCTTTCTGATACTGGTGGAAACTCAATCCGACCAGACGGTGGCCGATGATGATGCTCACCATGGTCCCCAGAACAGCATAAAGAAACAGCACCCCAACCAGCAGGCCGGAGATGGTCCAGAGGACTCCAATAAACGCCACCAGCGTCACGATCGAGTTCAACAATATCAAAAGAAATGACAGCGAGCTGACCGTGAAATTTCGCACATCCTCGCTGATGCGCTGGTCGGGATTGTCAACACTCTCAGAGCCGCGCAGTTGATAATAAGCCCGGTTATTAAAGAAGCGTTTGACCAGGTGCTGGGCCAGCCACTCGCGCCACAGCAAGGCCAGCCGCTCCTCGACCCATCGGTAGTAAACTCCGATTGGAACTGCGAGGGCAAAAGTGCCGATATACAATGCCAAACACTTCCAGTAAGCTGCACTGTCTTTTTTTGCGATTGCATTCATGAAATCTCGTCCGGCGTAACTCATGAGCACCTGAGTGCCGCCGACACACAAGGCCAGTGTCAGCAGCGACGTAAGAAACCCACGGGCTTTGCGCCGCCGTTCCGACGCGAAGAACGCCTTGGAAATGATCCAGAATTGCCAGCAGGTTTTGCCGATCGGCACTTTAACCTCGGCTTTGACTTCAGATGGGGAACCTTGGTCTTTCGTAATACCCATGGTAAGCAGAGCTTACGCAACACCTCAGCTCATTGCAATTGGTTAGAATTCACAGTGCAGTCAAAATAAATAAACATCAAATCACGGCCTTCGCGATCTGGTGTCCATGGGAGGAGGCGTTGGGGTCATTAAAGTCCCAAAGCTTCGAGCAGGCTTTGGCTGACGGTGCCGGTTACGCGGAGTCCTCGGTCTTGCTGAAAGCGAGCAATGGCACGGCTGGAGATTGGTCCGAGCTCACCGTCAACAGGTCCATGGTAATAACCCCGGCGAGCTAGCGCGTTCTGAACGGCTGCGTCTGTGGAATTATTTGAGCGGTAACTTTCGCGAACGTAGTATTCACGGGGGGCTGCTTCACGAGTGGCATAATATCGGACCTCAGGGCGCTCGTAATAATACGTGGCATTCGGCGGTCCATAGTAGTAGCCGCGCCCTGCGTAGCCATCGCCGAGAGACAAAATGAAGTTGGATCGCGGATGGGAAAGATAAACAGTCCGGTCATGATCATCATCGTGGTGCGTTTTTTTATGTTTCGTGGAATGATGACCTTTATCCTTGTCGTCGTCCTTATGATGATCCTTGGCTTGCGATGCCCCGCAGAGTGCGAGCAGGCTAACTGCCACAAGGGCCGTGGCGCTCGAATAGGTGTGATGAAGAATGGATTTTGTTTTCATGTGTTTATTTAAAATATAAAAGTATTTGAGATGCAAAAATACGTTTTAACAGGGGTTACATTGGGGTCTAACCCTGCCAAAAAATTAAATAAATCGCTATTGGAAGAGGCCCTTGAATTTACGGCTAATCTTGCGAACGAGAGGAAGATGGCTAATGCCGTCAACTCCGCTGTTCACTGCTTGTGCTCCGTTATCTGCGAGGGTGCTAAGCCGATCCTGAATGTCTTCCAGTAACTGCATGGCGCGATTTTTCGGTGTAGCCGGGGTCATCGCCCGGGTTACAAGGATCGCTGCCAGACCCAGGCCCGTAGCCACCAGCAAGGCCGTGCCAGGATGCTGGCGCACATAGTCCTCGAATTGAAGGATGGGACTGGAATCCGCAGTTGGAACGGGCGGGGTGGGCGGAACGGGCGGTGTTGGAATATCGATGGGTGTGTTCATGAGTTGAAAGGATTTGTGGTTTTTTGACAGCAAAGTTCCATGGCTTTTGTAGCTCCTAATGTCAGAAGCATCGGGCGGGCGAGGGTGGCCCCGATGACGGTGAGCGTTCCTACCACCGCCCTGGTTGGTAAGAGGTTGAGGAACAGTCCCACGCCGAACGCAGCGGCAACTGCCTTGGCTGGTTCCCGGGAGGCAAAATCTTTTATATCACTGAGCATTTGGCGCGCTGAGCGTGCACAAGGTGGCGTTGGTTCGGCATTCATATTTTGGAGGTTAGGTGGGGATGAATCCCTTCTCCATGGGGTGTTACCCCACCTTATGGCTGCGCAAGGCTCTGAGATCGGGGGTCGTTCCGGCGCGAGCCATGCCGGTAGGCAAAAACACGCGTGAACTCGGCGCCAAAAAACAAAATTTGTGCCGAATAGAAAACCCAAACCAGAATGATGATGAGCGATCCTCCTGCGCCATAACTGGAGGCGATGGCACTCAGGCCAAAATAGAAACCGAGAACCATCTTTCCCAGCACGAACAGCACCGCCGTCATCAGCGCGCCGGGCCAGACATCGCCCCAGGTAATGCGGGCATGAGGAACCAAACGAAAGATCAGGGCGAACAACAGGGCGATCACCAGAAACGAGATACCAGAGTAGCCCAACTGCCAGACGTTATCCAGACGGGGGGATAGCGCATGAAGAAAATTCCCCGCAACCGCCATCAGTGTAAAGAGCAGAAATGAAATGAGCATGATCAAGCTCATGACCACAACCATGGCAAAGGAAATGACGCGCTCTTTGAGAAGCGAAAAAACCGGATGGCGATGGCTGGTGACATCCCAGATTTGATTGAGCGAGTCCTGTAATTCACCGAATACGCTCGATGCTCCAACGAGCAGTGCGGCAAAGCCAAACAAGGTTCCGAGAATGCTGGTATTTGCCGCTGCATTCCGGCTCAGAATCATCTCCACCATCTCTGCACCTTCATTGCCGACCAGTGATTTAAACTGTCCGATCATCTCGGCGCGGGCTACATTGCGTTCCACAGCCAGGCTCACCAGAGAGAGGATAAGAATGGCGAGCGGGGCGAGCGAAAAGACCGTATAAAAGGAAAGGGCCGCACCCATCCTTGGGATTTTGTGAACACTCCACTGGCGGAATGTTTCGCCAAGCAAGGAGAGGAATGCTTTCATCGCCTGTCAGTCTTGTTCGCCAAATTCACGGTCTTTTTGCAGTTCATGTTTTTCAGAAACCCCGTCCCGTAGGAAGGGTCGCAGCCAGATCCGTTCGATAGCCGAGTAGGAAGCGATCACCGGGAGAGCTGCGAGTGCTCCCGGGATGCCTGCGAGCAAAGTCCCGGCGAGCAGCCCCAGCAACACTGTCAGCGTGGACAGCCTGAGACTTTTCCCATAGACCCAGGGCACGATGAAGTAAATCTC
>JAYVZW010000361.1:0-4118 GCA_043783015.1 Verrucomicrobiota bacterium | reverse complement strand
AAGGTATCGCCGAACTGGCCGAGATACAAGAACTGCACCGTCTGCGATTCCCGAACGATGAGTTGCGCGCCGTTCTTGATTTCCTTGTCCTGATCGGGAAAACGATAGGTCAGCGTGTCGCGTGAGTCATCCGTCCACTCGATGATTTCGAGGAACTGGCCTTTGAGATAATCCATGAGTCCCATGATATTGAAAGTAGTTGAGGGTTTGGTTTTTAAAATGTGAACCGACGTTGGGCAATGTTCAGCGAATAGTGTGAAATTATCCAGCAAAAGTATGCGAGACCACTCCAGTCACGCCGGGGCGGGTGACAAACAACCGGCCGGCGAGCGGCTCAATGTCCGCGCCCGGGCGGCCCGTGGTGATGTAGAGATCGGTCAACGCGGGCCCGCCAAAGGCACAGGCGGTCACCTCACGGCAAGGCAGCACTATCTCAGCTTCGCATTGGCCGGTGCGAGGATCAAAGCATCGCACTGCCGAGCCGTGACAAAAGGCAATCCAGAGACGGTCTTCCGTATCAATGGCCATGCCGTCGGGATTGCCGTAGAAGGCACTGGTATCAAAGGCCACACGCTCATTCGTGATCTCACCTATGGCTACATCAAAATTAAAGGCCAGCACATTGCGGCGCGGGGTGTCTATATAAAACATCGTCTGCGCATCCCGCGTCCAGACCAGGCCGTTCGATACCGTGACTGGCGAAAACTTTTTTGTTACCGTAAGCTTTGTATCCAGACAATACAGCGCCGCCTCCGGCTTGCGATGAGCCAGTGGCATCGTCCCCGCCCAGAATCGCCCGGAAGGATCACACTTGCCGTCATTGAAACGGTTACCCGGCTTATCCGCCTCGGGGTCGGCAATGTGGGTGATCGCGCCGCTAGTTTCGTCGAGAAATGAAAATCCATGCTCCCCCGCGAACACCAGCCCGCCCCTCTCCCGCGCCACCACGGTGCCGACGCGCTCGCCCACGTCCAAGATTATCTCCGCACCGGATACCGGATCGAAACTCAAGACCTTGTGTCCCTCTATATCGACATAAAGCAGCCGGTCCCGATGCCACAGCGGGCCTTCGCCCCAAAGAGAAATGTGAGAGCCCAGTGGTTCGGGTGAAGAGATATTCATGCGCATTCCGTTAACAAACTCAGAGCACCAGGCAAATCCAGCTTCATTACTCGAAACATTATCTCAGAATCACGCTGAACCGTGAACACCCAGCCGAAAATCACACCTCCACCAGCTTCTTTACGCGGTCGAGTGCGGCCTCGTAATTCTTCAGTTCCGTCTGGGTTAGGTCGGCCTGATGACGGGCGTCACTGCGCTTGCGTTCGGCATCGGCAATGTCGGTTCGGAGTTCCGCGATTTTGCGCTCCATGTCGGCGATTTTCTCGCGACGTTTTTCTTCCTCCAGTTCGGCGAGTTCAAGTTTTCTCTGAACGGTGGCGAAACGTTCTTCTTCGCGGCGGACTTTGTTGTCCAACTGGCGTTCCTGCTCGCGCATCATACTGTCGCTGGCACTGCCGCCCTTGCCACGTGATTCTTCCCGGGCGCGTTCCTGACGGAGGAATTCCAGCCTCACGGCCTCGCGCTGGACGCTTTCGCGGAGACGGTTGATGCGGCCCTTGAGCGCCATTTCCTGTCCGGTGCCGGAGATGAGCGCGCCGGTTCCTGTCTGGCCGACATTCGCGCGCTCCTCGGGAGTGGCCGACTCATCCGTGAATGATGGCGGCGCATGGAGAATGCTTTTGCCGGGTCCAGGCTTTTTGATGTTCGACTTCTGCTCTTCAGAATTCACGAGCTGTGTCAGCACGGTTTCGTTGAGATTAATGGCACGGGTGGCACCGGGCGTTGCGGAGATCAGATTTTTAAGCCCCGATTTTTCCTGCTCAATTTCACGCCAAAGCACTCTGGCATCGTTTGAATCCTCGGGCAGCGAGGCGAGTCTGGCGTAGCGCTTGTCCATGGCATCTTTCCAGTCCCGCAAGGGTGCCAGCCTTATTTCCATGTCGGCAAGCGCACGGCGTGTCTGCTCAGCGGTGAGCTTCATCTCCTGAATCTGAACCGCGTGCTCCCGTTCGGCATCCGACGCCAGTTTTTGAATTTCCTCAAACCGGGTGCGACATTCTTTTTCGCGATTGCGAAGTTCTTCGAGCACAAGGCGCAGATCTTTTTCACGGGTGATCAAGACATCAAGGCGGCCTTTCGCACCCGTCTCCTCATGGCAGAGATCATCAAGTATGTTTTTTTGCTTGATGCGTTGCGCCTCAATCTCATGAGTGATTTGATCGAGTTCACCGCGCCGTTTGTCCACTGACTTGAGTTCCGCCTTGCAGACATCGAGCCTGCGCTCCGTTCCCGCAAGCTCTTCGCACAGCCGCAGCAGCCCGGCATGTTTTCGTTCTGTGGCCTCCAGTTCATTCCGAACAGAGTCCAGCCTCTTACTGGCTGCGGCGCTGTTGCTTTCGTGCGCCCCTATCTGCGACTGCGTCAGCCGCGACAACTTCTCCATGCGTTGATGCTCGCTTGTGGTTTCAGCGAGGGCTATGCGGTGTCCGTCAGCTTCTTTCTTCAGACCGTCGATGCGAGTTTCTAGTTCCGTCGCGACAGCTTCCGCTTTCTCGCGGCTTTGATCCATCGCGGCAATTTCTGCCGTGAGCGCGACATGACGGGCTTCCGTTTTGACGCAGTCCTCTTTTACTTTTTCCAAGTGTTGAGTAGCAGCGTCCATCTCGGTAACACGCTGTTCCAGGCTCAAGCGCTGGCGGTCCAATGTCGCCAGTTTTTTCTCCGCACGAACCACCTGATCTTCGCGGGCCTCGGCAAGGATCTGAGCTTCACGGCAACGCGTATCCAGATCTGCTGATTGCTGGCGCAATGCCGGAAGGCGCTCTTCGTAAGATGCGCACTCCTGACGCAGGCTTTGCAGGTGGCCTAGCGCCTCCTCCTTGTGCAAGTTCATTGACTCCAGATCACGCAAAGTGTTTTCCGCCGCAGCAGCGAGCCGCTTGACTTCAGCATCCTTGATATCGTGCTGATCACTCAGGACCTGGATGGCCTCAATCCACTGACCATGTTTCGATTCGGCATCACGAAGTTCAAAAATAACATGCGCGAGGTTTTTTTCATCAGCACGCAGCTTGCTGAGCAACTCCATCTGGTCCTTCAAGTCAGCCTCTGCGCTGCGGAGTCTGGCCTGGGATTCGACAACGCGGGCGTTCAGGTCACCCAGGCATTTTTCCTGCTCGCGGCAGGTTGATTCCGCTTTCGCAGCGGTGACCTTGATTTCTACGATTCTGTTCTGCTCCAGCTTTGCGGCGGCTTGTAATGCGGCTGTCTCCTCCAGTAGTTGTTTTTTCTCAGCAAGAAGCTTTTCGTATTCAGTTTTTACCCTGTCGATTTCAGCTTTCTCGCTGGCGGAATCAGCCTCTCTATTCTTGGGGATGCTTTTGGTTATGCTCGCTTCAATCTTCTTGTGTAACTCCTCTTCAACTTGAAAAACTCCCGCCAGCGGGCCGAAGCTGAGTTTGTCGCCATTTCTGATGATCCGTCGCTGCACACGCTCACCATTCACCATGGTGCCTGAATCTGAATTCAGATCAATGACCTCATAAGATCCATCCTCCTTCTTTAGCACTTCAGCATGTCGGGCTGAAACTTCCACGTCGTCCACGACTACATCATTACCGTTCTCGCTCCCCAGCGACACCACCTCCAGCAGAGGCACGATAATCTCCTGCCCGTCTTCAAGTGTGAATGTCAATGTGGCCATGATTTAATCGAGTGAACTATTCAAATGCAATTGCGCGCGGAATCAACTTGGCAATTGCAACGTTTTTGAGTTTTAGCTCGACGCCCTTCTCAAAAAAATGTCACACTCTCGCCCACGATCCACGCCAATATATCCAGCCGGACGATCTTCTCTTTATCATTCGACATGCCGTCCTGGCCGCGCAAGATAAAGTCATGCCAGCTTATCTTGTCGTCAAACCACGTTGCCGAATTTTTCACGGACATGACTGGGTCTATGGCAGTGACATCATTTCCACCCGCGGGAACCCACAGCCGGGCGATGTCGTCTTGCTCAAGGATTCCAAGGCCCGTCTCGTCGGCAGTGCCATTTA
>JAYVZW010000360.1:0-4124 GCA_043783015.1 Verrucomicrobiota bacterium | reverse complement strand
CCATCACTCCGCGTTCGTCCGCCATTTTGTAGATGCGGACATAGATTTCCCGATTGGTGGACATGGCCTGCTGTCTGGCCCGCGCCAGGATTCCGTTGACGGTCGAGATCGCCTGCTTCATGCGCAGGGAATTGATGCTGGAATTGGCCGTGCCAATGGTAATGGTGGTCAGGATGGCGATGATGCTGACCACGACCAGAATTTCAATGAGTGAGAAGGCCGCCCTTCTTCTCTTGTTATGAGGGGTAGTTAATAAGATCCGGTCCATCGGGAATTGCGCAGGCGCACGGTTGTGGTGAAGACGCGATAGTTAAGCTTTTTGCTTTGAAGGGTTTGCTTCAACGTGGCAAGGTCAGCGTCATATTTCGAGGCTTCGGCGAAGAGGGTGGCCAGCCCCAGATCGGGTGCTGTGGTCTTGTTGAGAACTGCAAGCTTGGCAGCGGATGGTTCATCCAGCCCGACCAAGGTGATTCGCACCAGCGGCGGCAGGCGGTGCCTCATCTGGTCCAGGCGTGTTTGCGAAAGAGAGGCATACTGATAGGCGCGGCTGTCATAGTAATAATCAGGCGACAAATCGATATTAGTCCCGGTAGCCGGGTCGGACTTCAACGGAGTTATGACCAAGGCGACAATGTTCTCAGCGATGGTTCTTCCGGCGCTGGGGGTTGCGGCGGCTGTGTCGCGGAACCATTTGAAAACATCCGAAGCGGTAATCCCAATTTTATTGATATCGATCTTGTAAGTCCGCAACTGCTCGGCGCTAACCTGCAATTCCTTCAGCCGGAAACGATAGCGCTCGGCGACGACCGTATCGGTTTTCAGAAAGGCGGCGCGATCAGTGCCGTCGGTGCCAAACTCCAGGTAATATCCCCAGCTGTTGAGAAGATTACTCATGGCCTTCCAGCTCGTATTGTCCGCCAATCCGTAAGTGCCGTGAAAAAACAAACCGTGAGTTGGGCGGGGTGGCAGCGAGCCACTGGCGAACAGGGGTTGCGTTCCGGTATTGCAGGGGCCGCAGATGAAGTGCAGCTCTGACTGGAGGGCGAATTGCGTGGGCACCTTGGTGGTATCATTATTGGGATAAACGAAGCCGTAATAGGGATTGAGTTCACATCCGACCAGACGTCGGGACATGCTTTCAAAGGCTGATTGCGCCTCCTGAAATTGCCCCATCCTTGATTCAGCAAACCGTAGCTCTCTTAGTGAAACGCTAAGCAACGATGAGGTGGTAATCAACACGACGGTGAATACCGCCATGCTCACAAGCAGCTCGATCAGGGTAAATCCGGTATGAGTTACCCTCTGGAGCCAGCACCGCGAGGCTAGTCCGGCTTTTAATGGCAAGCTTAGATTTATTCCTATCATGACGTGGGCTTTTCCATGTTAGTTACCAGGCTCCGGCTAAGATACACCTGCCGGGAAATCTCGGTCTTGTTTTGCAGGGCTAGCGTGGCGGTATCCAGTCTGCTTAAAGCCAATGCTCCACCCCCGGATGTAACAAGGGTGAGGACTTGTCTCTCCCAGGTGTTGGGCGTGCTTCCGGAAGCCGTTGTCACAGTCATGCCCGCCGGCAGCAGCTTCACCCGCGCAGTATAACTTGCCAGATTGCTGGCGGTGGCATCGGTAACTTTCAACCCCAGTTCATCGAAGTAATAATCTTTCGCGTCCCAGCTGTCGAGTTTACCCCAATCGGCCTGCTGTAATTCGCCCATCATCTGTTCCGAGATTCGGGCGCTGATGGTGAGGTTGATCGCTTTTTTATTGGTCTCAATAGACATGGAGAGCATGCCAATCAGTGGCAAAAGAACCACCGAGAGAATGGCTACAGACACCATGACCTCCACCAAGCTGGTGCCACTGGGCCGCAGGCGCCGGGGTATTAACAGGCTATTATACATGTTTTAAAATAACAGAATTTTGAAATCAAGAGCAAGCACAAAGTCATTACAGGCCAAAAATAATTGGGACTGAGAAAAGATTTGGACTTTTCAGCCATTTCCGCCCCATTTGCCTCGCAGTCTTCCATGCAAACCATCCTTTTCATACCTACCCAAGGACCGCATCTTTCGCGTGCGGGTCCAAGGGAGCAGTTCGACTGGCGGGTGCAATGCCGCAAGGCGGCGGAAATGCAGAAGGCAACACCCGGGTCGCTTATTTTTGTGCCTTCAGCGTTTCAGCAGACTGGATCACGCGCGGAAATCGATTTCTATGGGGAGCAACTACGTGCCGAGGGTGTTCCTGAAAAGGCGCTGTTGCTCTCCAAACGGGGTTTTGACACCGTGGAGCAGTGCGAGCTGGCGCTGGATCTGTTGAATCAGGAGCAGGCCAGACTCATTGCCATTTCCTGCCATGTTCAGTCCAGGCGCGTGCGCTCCTTGTTGAAGGGTCATGCTGTGGAGCATGTGGTTGTCCATGGTATTCCGAGCCGCTGGTTACAATTCACCAACTGCGTGCTGGGCTTCGGCTTTCCTGTTTTGGACTGGCTAGGGCTTCGCGAATGGTGGAAACGCCGGGTCGCGCGACGCCGTTTGCAGGGGAAGCAGTAACAATTCTTACAACCCGGTGATGTGTCCTTGCGCATCAACATCGATGCGTTCGGCGGCTGGCACTTTCGGCAATGCTGGCATCCGCATCAAAGTGCCGCTCAGGGCGACGATGAAACCGGCACCATTCGCGATCTCGAAGTCGCGCACCTGTATCTTGAAGCCGCGCGGGCGGCCGAGGCGGGTGGCATCGTCGGATAGGGAGTTCTGGGTCTTGGCCATGCAGATCGGCAGGTGGCCGAAACCGCACTTGCGGAAAACCTCAATGCGCTCTTTCGCGAGCGGGCTGAGTTCCACGCCCCCGGCTCCGTAGATATGCGCGGCCATGAGGTGCAGTTTTTCCTCGGCACTGTGGTTTTTGTCGTAGAGAAAGTTTAACGGAGGCGAGTTCTGCGCAGCGGCCTGCACGACAATCTCAGCAAGATCAAGTGCCCCATCGCCGCCGTTGCCGAAGACATTCGCGGTCGCGCTGGCCACGCTGCGCGCAGCGCAAAATTGATGCACGGCCTGCAACTCAGCTGGAGCATCCGACGTGAATTGATTGATGGCTACGACGACAGGCCGGCCAAACAACGCGGCGCTATCGAGATGCGCGGCGAGATTTTCCAGTCCGCGCTCGAGAGCGAAAACATCAGGCTTCTGCAAATCAGTGAGCGCAATACCCCCGTGCATTTTCAGCGCGCGCACCGTGGCGACGATTACGATGGCTGCGGGAGCGAGACCGGACTGGCGGCATTTGATGTGCATGAATTTTTCTCCGCCGAGATCGAACGCGAAGCCCGCTTCTGTGACCGCGTAGTCTGCGTGCGCCAGCGCCATGCGGGTGGCCAGCACACTGTTGCAACCGTGGGCGATGTTGGCAAAGGGGCCGCCGTGCAGAATGGCGGGCACGCCCTCGGCGGACTGCACCAGATTGGGCAGCATGGCGTCTTTTAACAAAGCGACGAGCGCTCCAGTGACCCGCATTTCTTTGGCAAAGACGGGTTCACCTTCTCGCGAAAAACCGAGCACGATGCGGTCAATTCGCGCCCGCAGATCGTTGAGCGATTCAGCGAGGCAGAGCACGGCCATGATCTCGGATGCGGCGGTGATATCGAAACCGGTGACGCGTTCGACAGATGCGGAGTCCCGTCCGACCCGGATGCGCCGAAGTGCCCGGTCATTGACATCCAGCACGCGCTTCCACAGCACTTGGAGCGGATCGAGCCGCGTGGTGCCGTGATAGAGCGCATTGTCCATCACCGCCGTCAGCAGATTGTGCGCGGCAGTGATCGCATGGAAATCGCCTGTGAAGTGAAGGTTGATGGACTCTGACGGCTCCACGGTGCTTTTTCCACCGCCGGTCGCGCCGCCTTTGCGGCCAAACACGGGTCCCATGCTGGGCTGGCGCAACGCGAGCGCGACGGAGCGTCCGCTTTTTCTCAGTCCCTGCGCAAGACCGATGGAGATGGTGGTCTTGCCCTCGCCCGCCGGTGTTGGCGTGATTGCTGAAACAAGGATCAACTTGCCGCGCTGCGCTTTTCCTTCGAGCGCTTGAAGAGAAATCTTGGCCTTGTCCGTTCCATACAGAATGGTGTGATC
>JAYVZW010000359.1:0-4134 GCA_043783015.1 Verrucomicrobiota bacterium | reverse complement strand
GAGGACCATCTCATCTGGAGACATTTGACTGGAAGCCAGAATTGAAAAAGCTCGACGAGAAACCATTCCCGGAGTCATTCACCAAAGGCCAGCAGCTTGCCCAGTTGCAGAACGCGGTGCTCAAGGCTCGCGGCCCAATTGTGGATTTCAAGAAGCACGGGCAGACGGGCAACGAAATATCCGATTTGTTCCCGCATCTGGCGGGCATCGCGGACGAGCTCTGCATCATCCGTTCCATGCAGACGGAGCAGATCAACCACGACACGGCGCACGCTTTCATGAACAGTGGCTCCATTATCAAGGGTCGGCCCAGCATGGGATCGTGGCTGCTTTATGGTCTGGGATGCGAGACCGATGAACTACCCGGCTTTGTGGTGATGACCTCGGCGGGCAAGTCGGGTCAGCAGCCGGTGTCTGCGCGGCAGTGGTCGAGCGGCTTCCTGCCCAGCAAGTTCCAGGGCATCCAGTTCCAATCGAAAGGCGACGCGGTGCATTATCTCGGCAGTCCTGATGGCGTGTGCCAGAGCACGCAGCGGCAGGTGGTGGAGGAGGTGAAACGTCTCAATGGATTGCTGGCGGAGGAACGTTTTGACCCGGAGATTGCGACGCGCATCGCGCAATACGAGCTGGCGTTCAAGATGCAAAGTTCCGTGCCTGACCTCACGGACTTGGGCAAGGAATCCAAGGAGACGCTGGAGAAGTATGGCGTGAAGCATCCCGGTGACGGAAGCTTTGCCAGCAACTGCCTGCTTGCCCGGAGAATGGCGGAACGCGGCGTGCGCATGATCCAGCTTTACCATCGCGCATGGGATCATCATAGCGGCATCGTCGAGGGCATGAAAACCGCGGCGGAAGATACTGACAAGCCGAGCGCTGCGCTCATCAATGATTTGAAGCAACGCGGTTTGCTGGATGACACGCTCGTGATCTGGGGCGGCGAGTTTGGTCGCACGCCGATGGGGCAGGGCAGCGGGCGCGATCATCACATCCTCGGTTTCAGTATCGCGCTGGCCGGAGGCGGCATGAAGCCGGGCACCTATGGCTCAACGGATGAACTCGGTTATCGAGCGATTGAGAATGTCGTGGATGTCCATGATCTCCATGCGACCCTGCTGCATCAACTTGGCATTGATCACAAACGCATGACCGTAAAATTCCAAGGACTGGACATGCGGCTCACCGGAATTGCCGGAAAACTTGTGAAGGGGATTATTAGTTAGATGAGTTTCATCCGCGTCAAATCCTGCGTGTCCACGAGCCCGACAGGTTCGCCGTTTTCATTGACGACGACAAGTTCGTCCACGGGATGTCTTTCCAGCACGGCAAGGACTTCAGTGGCAAGTTTGTCTGAGGAAATATTCACCGGCTTGCGGGTCATGTAAGCGCTGAGCGGTTTGTTGGCGATGTGCGGATCGTTTTGAAAGGCGCGCACGAAGTCACCATGCGTGAAGACGCCTGCGAGCTTGCCATCAGGATCGACGACCACCGCTGCACCGCTGTGGGCCTGGGTCATGGTCTTGAGTGCGGCCCCAACGGTGGTCTCGGGTGAGACTTTCGCAAGGGCATCGCCGCTGCGCATCACGTCGCTGACGCGGGTGAGCAGGGCGCGACCAAGAGCGCCGTTGGGATGGTATTTGGCAAAGTCTTCGGCATTCAATCCACGGGCTTCCATGAGCACCATGGCGAGGGCGTCGCAGAGCACGAGCATAACGGTGGTGCTGGAAGTGGGCGCAAGGTTCAGCGGGCAGGCTTCGCGCTGCACGGAAGCATCGAGCACGATGTCACTGTTCTTCGCGAGGACGCTGGTGGGATTTCCGGTGATGGCGATAAGGCGGGCGTCGGCGCGGCGCAGATGCGGGAGGAGGTCGATGAGTTCCTGGGTCTCGCCGGAGTAACTGAGCAGCACCACGGTGTCGCCTTCATCGAGCACGCCGAGATCGCCGTGGAGCGCGTCTTGTGCGTTGAGGTTCACGCTGGTGGCGCCGGTGCTGTTGAGCGTGGCCGCCAGCTTGCGCCCGATGTTGCCGCTTTTGCCCACGCCGCAGACAACAATCTTGCGTTTGGCGGCCAGGCTGGTTTGCAGCGCGTCCACCGCCCGGGCGAAGCCATCATCGATGCGGGCGCTGAGTCGCGTGAGTTCTTCGATCTCGAGTTCGATGACGCGGCGGGCTTGGTCGATGGAGTTCATGGTTGGAAGATAGTAGATAGCAGATGGAAGATGGGGTGGAAAGCCATCTGCTGCATAAAAAGAAGCGTGCAGCATTATCTCCCATCTGCCATCTTCCATCTCCTAATTCAATGCCTTCTCCTTGCATCGCCAGTTACGTTTCCGACTTTATCAAGCCGGACATGCTGCATGTGTTCCGTCAGATCACGGGGCTGCGGGAAGTGACGCCGTGGGTGCTGACGCACAAGCGCGAAAACGAGGAGCGCTTTCCGTTTCCGAGCAAGCGCTTGATCGTGTTGCCGAAGCCGCGTTTGCGCTGGTGGCGACGCCTCGTCTCGAAGCACATCAAGCGCGAGCCGTGGACGCTTTTCCGTTGGGAATTGCGGCACGCGCTGCTGGAGTTGACGCGGGCGGAGGCGAAGCTGCTGCACATTTATTTCGGTCACACGGCAGTGCATTTGCGTCCGCTCATCAAGGCTTTTCCACATCCGGTGGTGGTATCGTTTCACGGAGCGGACGCGGGTGTGGACATGGATAAACCAGCTTATCTCGCTGCGATGCGAGAAGTTTTCGCATCGGCGACCGTGGTGCAGGCGCGTTCGGAGAGTTTGCTGGAGGATTTGGTCAAGCTCGGTTGTCCACGAGAAAAACTGCGGCTGCAACGCACGGGCATTCCGCTGGAGGAGTGGACGTTCATGCAACGCGAGACACCGGCGGATGGGAAATGGACGCTGCTGCAAAGCTGCCGCTTGATCGCGAAGAAGGGCGTGGATGACACGTTGCGGGCTTTCGCGAACATCGTAAAAATTTGGCCGCAGGCGCAACTCATTATTGCGGGCGACGGGCCGTTGCGCGGAAACTTGGAGAAGCTCGCGGGTGAACTTGGCATCAGCGCGCAAGTGCGTTTCCCGGGTTTTCTCGATCAGCAGCAGCTTCGCGACGAAGTTTATCGTTCACATTTGTTCGTCCATCCGAGCCGCACCTCGGCTGATGGGAATCGCGAAGGCATCCCGAACTCCATGTTGGAGGCCATGGCCAGCGGGTTGCCAGTGATCGCGACCCGGCACGGCGGTATTCCTGAAGCTGTGACCGATGGCGGGAGCGGATTGTTAGTGCGGGAGAATGATGTGGGCGGTCTCACGGCGGCGATGACGCGTGTGATATCCGATGCCACACTGGCGGCAGATCTCGCCATCGGCGGCCGCCGGGCGGTGGAGGATCGCTTTGATCGCGTGAAAAATATAAGGCGACTCGAGGCGTGCTATCAGGGCTTGATCGCGGCCCAAGAATGATAGCCTCAGCTTCAAGCACCTGCCTTTGAGAAATACGCCCGCTGCTTTGCGGAGATGGGCAGTCCGAGATATTCCATGACCTTGAGCATATCTTCCCAGACCAGGCGTTTTTCTTTGATGCCCTTGTCTTCATTGATCTCGCAGCGCAGCAGATACGAAGGGTGGTAAGTGACGAGGATGGGCGTGCCGTTGTAGTCCAGAAAGTTTCCCCGAATCCGCGAGACGCTGCCTTCGATGCCCAAGCCAGCGGCTGCGGTCGCGCCGAGGGCAACGATGACCCGGGGCTGGATGATGCCGATTTCCTCCTTGATGAAAGACAGGCAGGCGTTCATCTCGGGCTTGGTAGGTGGACGGTTGCGACTGCCTTGCGAACGACCGTCGTCCACGATGGGACGGAATTTGCAAATGTTTGAGATGTAAACACCAGCACGGGTGAAGCCCATGGCCTGGATGATCTTCGTGAGAAGCGCGCCAGCAGGGCCAACAAAAGGCTCGCGCTGCCGTTCTTCTTCCGCGCCGGGGGCTTCCCCGATGAACATGATTTCCGCGTTCGGGCTGCCTGTGGAGAAGACCATGGTATCGCGCAAGGTCCCGAGGGCGCGACACTCGGGGGATTTCTCCGCCTGCACGGCCAGTGCGGCCAGCCGCTCCGTTTTGCCAGAGGCGGGTTCCGCA
>JAYVZW010000358.1:0-4138 GCA_043783015.1 Verrucomicrobiota bacterium | reverse complement strand
CGTGTCGCAGCCAGTTGTTGATGAGGCCGAGCTTCTGATTGAGCATCGCCGCGCGCACCCCTCCGCAGCCGTAGTGACCGCAGACGATGACGTGTTTCACTTTCAGAACATCGACGGCGTATTGCAGCACGCTCAGGCAGTTCAGGTCCGTATGCACCACGACATTGGCCACATTGCGATGCACAAACAACTCGCCCGGCAGCAGGTTCACGATTTCGTTCGCGGGCACCCGGCTGTCGGCGCAACCGATCCAAAGATACTCCGGTGACTGCTGGCCCACGAGACGCGAGAAGAACTCGGGGTCATCTTTGCGCATCGACTCAGACCAGTCGCGGTTTTGCTGGATGAGATGGGACAGGGGAGGGGCCGGCATGGGGAGATTAGTCTTCTGCGGAACGTGGAGCGTCAAGTGTTCCATGACGAATGCCGAATGTTTGACGCGGGCCGGTTTTCGCCGTATTCAAGACTTTAAGTTACGTTAAGCATTCACGATTATGGCCGAACCTATTTACGACGAAGATTCCATCAAGTCCCTCGACTGGCGTGAGCACATCCGGCTGCGCCCTGGCATGTATATCGGCAAACTCGGCGACGGCGCAGCTCCTGAGGATGGTATCTATGTGCTGCTCAAGGAAGTGATTGATAATACGATTGATGAATTCGTGATGGGCCACGGGAGGGAAGTAGAGATCACCATCGAGAACAACATCTGCACCGTGCGCGATTACGGCCGCGGTATTCCTCTGGGCAAACTCATGGAATGCGCCGCACAGATCAACACCGGGGCCAAGTATGACAGCGATGCCTTCAAGCGCAGCGTGGGTTTGAACGGTGTCGGCATCAAGGCCGTGAATGCGTTGAGTGACCGTTTTGAGATCACCGCTTTCCGCGAGGGCAAGATGCGCCAGATCGCCTTCTCCCAAGGTTTGGTTAAAAAAGACATGAAGAATCCGCAGGATTCCAATGAGCCAAACGGCACCCGCATTACATTCCATCCCGACTCTACCAGCTTCGACAGCGACTTCGCTTACCGCCTCGATTTTGTGCGCGAGATGCTGCGCTATTATTCGTGGTTGAATCCCGGACTGACGCTTTCGCTCAACGGCGAGAAATTTCGCAGCAAGGATGGGTTGATGGATTTGCTACGCGCGAAGCTCACCGAGGTGCCGGTCTATCCCATCATTCACCTGGAGGGAAAGGATGTGGACATCGCCTTTACTCATGCGAGCGGCTACGGCGAGGAAATCTATTCATTTGTCAACGGGCAGAACACCACGCAAGGCGGCACGCATCTCGCCGCTTTCCGCGAAGGCATAGTGGCCGAGGCGCGTGCATTTTGGAACAAACAGTTCGATCCCGCCGACGTGCGCGGCAGCATCATTGCCGCCGTCAGCGTGAAAGTGCAGGAGCCGGTCTTTGAGTCCCAGACCAAGACCAAGCTCGGCAGCAACGTCATGGAGCCCGAAGGACGCAACCTCCGCACCCATATCGTCAATACCATCACGCAGCAGCTCGATAATTTTCTCCACAAGAACGCCGATACGGCCAAGGCATGGCTGGAAAAAATCAATGCCAATGAAAAGGAGCGCAAGGAAATCAGCGGCATCCAGAAGATCGCCCGCGAGAGCGCGCGTCGCGCCAAGCTTCACAACAAGAAGCTCCGCGACTGCCGCACTCACTTCGATACCAAAGACAAGCAGCGTGAACTCAGCACGCTCTTTATTACCGAAGGCGACAGCGCCAGTGGCAGCATCACCAAGAGCCGCGACGTGAACTATCAGGCGGTGTTCTCCTTGCGCGGGAAGCCGCTCAACTGCTTCGGACTCAGCCGCAAGGTGGTCTATGAAAACGAGGAATTTAATCTGCTCCAGCACGCGCTGAACATCGAGGAAGATGTGGAGGAGCTGCGTTACAACCACATCATCCTCGCCACCGATGCGGATGTGGACGGCATGCACATCCGCCTTTTGATGATCACTTTCTTCCTCCAGTTCTTTCCCGATCTCATCCGTCGCGGCCATCTCCACATCCTGACGACTCCATTGTTCCGGGTGCGCAATAAAAAGGAAACCTTCTACTGTTACAGCGACGAAGAGAAGCTCAAGGCCATGCATAAATGTGGCAAGAACCCCGAGATCACCCGCTTCAAAGGCTTGGGCGAAATCAGCCCTGATGAGTTCAAACATTTCATCGGCCCGAAGATGCGACTGGAACCAGTGCTCATGCCGGAGCATCGCAACATCAAGGACCTGCTCACCTTCTACATGGGCAAGAACACGCCCGACCGTCAGGAATACATCGTGAACAATCTGCGCGTGGAGCGCGACATATTGCCAGAAGAACCGGAGGGCGGGGATGCGCTGGCGGCATAACCACACAAAGTTCAAAACTTTACCCTTTCCCTCGCATCGTGCGGCGGTAACCTCTATTCATGACTTTATGGACCCCGCCCCAGGCCGTCAATCTCGTTGATCTCAATTTCATGGATGCGCGCTTCAAGCTCATTGAAGTTGCCGCGTTTCTGGACCGCATCCAACGCGCCGGACAGGACGAGGATTTTCGTGTCCTGGCGCTAAAGAAAGCCATTGCCGCGCTCTCTCAAAGCGAGCCGCAACGCGCGAAGAATGTTTTGCTCAGCCTGAGCGACACCACCACGGAGCCGATTCCAAAAGCCACCATGCAAGGTGCGCTGGGCGCATGGCAGTAGGCATAATCCGCAATCCAAAATCCAAATCTGCAATGAGTTATATTGAACCTCACGGCCACATGGTCAGCCGCACAACGGATGACTACGAGAAAATGGCGCTGGCCGGGTGCGTCGCGATTTGCGAGCCTGCGTTTTGGGCAGGCTTTGATCGCGCCAGCGCGCAGGGTTTCTATGATTATTTTCGCCAGATCACCGAATACGAACCGAAGCGTGCGGCGCGATTTGGATTGAAGCATTACTCGTGGCTCTGCATCAATCCCAAGGAAGCAGAAGACCTCAATCTCGCCGATGATGTCCTTGCGCTCATCCCCGAGTTCATCAACAAACCGAACGTCCTTGGCATTGGCGAGATCGGCTTGAACAAGAACAGCCGCAATGAGCTAAAGATTCTTGAAAAGCACATCCAGCTTGCCGCTGATTATGACCAGCTTATCCTCGTGCATACGCCGCATTTGGAGGACAAACTTAAAGGCACGCGCCTGATCCTCGATGCGCTGAAAAATCACTCCAAGATCAAGCCGGAGCGCGTCATCATTGATCATGTCGAGGAGCATACTATCGACCTTGTGCTCGACGCTGGCTTCTGGGCCGGCCTGACATTGTATCCCGAAAGCAAGTGCAGCCCGCACCGCGCCATTGACATGCTGGAGCAACGCAAAGCAGAAAAGATCTGGATGAACTCCGCCTGCGACTGGGGCGTCAGTGATCCGCTCGCAGTGCCCAAGACCATGTTGGAAATGCGCAAGCGCGGGTGGAATGAACATAGCATCCAGCGCGTGGCTTTGGAGAATCCGGTCGCGTTTATGGGACAGAGTCCGAAGTTCAAACTATGAATGGCCGCAAAAGATCGCTCAAATCGCAAAGAGCTTTTTAGATTATAAATCTCTGAGTTCTCTGCGTCCTCTCGCGGCTAATCCGAATCATGGAAAACATCGCCCTCATCGCCGGCAACGGAATCTATCCCGAAATGTTCGCCGTCGCTGCGAGACGCGCTGGTGTGGACAAGCTCATTGTTGCTGCCTTCAAAGACGAGACTAAGCCTGAACTCGAGCAATGCGTCAACGCCATCGAGTGGTTCCGTGTCGGGCAGTTGTCGAAAATGATCGCGTTCTTTAAGAAGCATGAGGTGAAGCACGCGGTTATGGTCGGACAGATCGCGCCGAAGAACTTGTTTGATTTGCGCCCTGATTTTCGCATGCTGATGATGCTCGCTCGATTGAAGAAGCGGAACGCCGAATCGCTCTTTGGGGCCATCGGAGATGAGTTGCAGAAGGAAGGGATCGAACTCCTTCCGGCGACCACATTTCTGGAGGACTTCATACCTGCCGCTGGTCATGTCGCGGGGCCGAATCCGAAGAAGCGGCGCTGGGAAGATGCGCGCTATGGTTTTGAAATCGCCAAGGCCAGCAGCAAGCTCGACATCGGCCAAAC
>JAYVZW010000357.1:0-4142 GCA_043783015.1 Verrucomicrobiota bacterium | reverse complement strand
TGCTGGTCGTGATCTTCGGTTATCAGGGCATCAAGCCGCTCTCGAAACTCAATGACAGACCTGACAAGGACTTTGCCGTGGAGATCAAAGCCCGCCAGTCCCATGAAGCAGAATTGCTCAAAAGCGGTGGCCTGATCTCCGGCCTCGTCATGTTCCAGGTCGTGCTCGTCACCCTGATGGCCTCGAACAACGCCGCGCGCGAGATCGCAGGCGAACGCGACATCCTTGAGCGCGAACGTCTCGGCGGACTGCGCCCGCTGGCTTATCTACTGAGCAAAATTCTTTTTCTCGGTGCCTTCGTTCTCGCCCAGGCGCTTTGGATGGGGCTGTTCGTGGACATGATTTGTCACGGCATACCGGGAGATTTGTTCGTCAAGCTCGGCCTGCTCGTCATGGCCTCCGCCGCGATGACCTCGATCTGTCTCGGTGTCTCCGCGCTCATGCGCTCCCCGGAAAAGGCGACCATTCTCAGCATCTATCTCGTAGGCTTTCAGCTTCCGCTCAGCGGTGCCGTGCTCTCACTGCCCAAGGCCATGGCGCCTATTGTCCAGCCGCTGATCGCCGCCTTCTGGAGCTGGTCCGGCAGCCTGCACACCCTGCGGGAAAGTGCGCCGGATTTCCATTCCGCTGTGTTGAAGGTCACCTCTTCGGAGCTGGTCCCCCCGACGCTGGCGCTGTTTGTTCTCGGCATCCATGTCGTTGTCGGATTATCCCTGGCCTACGCCGGGGCAAAACATTCGCAATGGGATTAAAGAAAACTTTCCGCGACGAAGGGTTGCGTGTTAAGTTTCATACTCCAAAGAATCCCCTTACCAATTTTCACCCGAATATTAGATGGCACGTCGCGCCAAGTCCTCTGTCAATCCCGTTCACTTTCTGGCCATCGCTGGCGCCATTGCCCTCATCGCCATTGGCGGCTATTTCATTTTGGGCCGCAAGTCCGACAGCGGCTACGCAGGAGTCACGGAGCTGAGCGTGCATGAATATCTGCAAAACTCGAACGCGCTGAGCAACAACACCTACCGCATCGAGGGCGTAGTCGAGGAACGGCTTGATAACTGGCGCTCCAACGAAGGCCGCATCTTCAGCATTGTCGTGGAGTCCAACGGAGAATCATCCCCGCTCGCCGTTTTCGTCCCCGCAAATTTCAACGGCACCAACATCCAACGCGGCCAGCGGTTCAAATTTAAAGTCACCGTGCAAGCTGAAACCGGCGTATTGGAAGTAAAGGAAATGAGCAAGTCCTGATGGCCGCGACATAAGCCGGCCTTGTGTTTAAACGGGATAAGATTAAATTACCTCATCAACCATGAAGACGCTCCTCCGCCTCTCGCTGCCCGTCGCTTGTCTCCTGCCCTCAGTATTCTTCGCCCAAGTGCTACCCCAAGGCGGTGGCGGTGGCGGACAACAGCCCTCATCCAATCAGGACACCAGCCCCGCCCCGCAAAAGAAAAAAAAGGACAACCTTCTCGGAGATGCCCTGCCCTTCATGGATCCGGGTTCCGAGACTGTGCAATGGGATGGAAAAATGTTCAGCATCACCAACAACCGGGTGTTCCGGGCTTTGCTGGAAACCTACTTGGCTGCACCGGAAGCCAATGGCCCTGAGGATCAGGCTTATCGCGAAATCCTTGATCAGATCACCAAGTTTCTCTCACCGAATCACCCCGGCGGTGCCGACCTCCCCAACGCCGTGGCGCTTCTCCCCGCAGCCGCGCAATACAAGGCGGATGCCAAGCTCTGCGACTCCCTCGCCAATGCCATCTGGGGTGTATGGCTCGCCCAGAAAAATGTCGTTCAACTTCGCAAGACCAACGATGTGATGAAGCAAAGCATCACCACGATGCATTTTCACGCGGAGCACCACACCGCCCCCATATCCACCCGCGGCGCGACCCCTGTTGGCGGCGGCAAAGGAGGTGGCAAAAACGGCGGCAACCAGGGGCAGAGTGCGCAATCGGATGCAGGCCAGCTCGGACTGGTGGCCAGTTACATCAAGAACATCGCCGAATACGAGGTCAAAATGAAGGCCAATGAACTCGCGATGGGCCTCTCGCAGACCACCGCCAAGCTGGAGTTTCAGGCCCTGATGCTTCAGTTCGCCGTGCAGCGCCGCTTTGAACACGTCGTCATGGCCTGCCGTTTTTACCGCAATATTTTCAACAATGATCCCCAGGGCGTCCTCCAACTCAACAAAGGATCGGACGCGGAAAAAATGTTCGCCACCAGCCTTGGCACCTCGCCCACCGTCGGCACCCTCGACTCTTTCGCCAACGAAATGATAGGCAAGGTGGACACCTCGGTGCAGGCCTTCGATAATTTGCTGGCGCGTGGCGATATTGCCAGCGCCAGTCAGCGCATCAGCGAAGCGTTCATGGTGGGCGAATACCTTCCCCGTGTGCAACGTGTCCCCGCAGTAAAGAAGCTTCTCGTGCTGGACTTCACCCGCGACTCCAACCAGCTCATCTCCGCAATGGAAGTAAAGGACTACACGCTCGCCGAGTCCCTGGTGAACAAGATGCGCGCACAAGCCAAAGACTTTGATTACAGCAAACCACAAGCCGTCATCGAAACTGCGCGCACAGTCAGCGACATGCACCTGAACAAGGCCAAGGTCTGCGCGATGAAGGGAGACCAGAACGGCAGCGCCGATGCTCTTGGTGAAGCGGCGATGATGTGGCCCACCAATCCCAAACTCAAGGAATTTACCAACATGATCGGCGTGAATGCCGATGTGAAAACCCAGGCCGCGCTCGATCTCGACCGCCTCCTCAGCCAGCGCAACTACCGCCAGATTTACAACGATCAGGGCCGTTACTTCGCCGCCGTGATGGACGATGCCGCGCGACAGGAGTCGTTGAAAAAAGTCCTCATGGACATGAACAAGGTCAACCTTGTCATCGCCGCCGCCACCGCCAATGCCCAGCACGGCAATCTCCCCGGAGCCTGGGAAACCATTGAAAAAGCCTACCAGGAATTTCCTGAAGACCCGGAGGTCACCCGCCTGCGTTCAGACTTCAGCGTGAAAGCCACCGAATTTGTCGGCGCCCTGCAAAAAGCCAAGGCCCATGAAGACCGCAAGCAAACCGGCTCCGCCTTGGCCTGGTTTCTGAAAGCCCGCAGCCAATATCCGCGCAGCGAGTTCGCCAGCGAGGGAGTTGATCGAATCGTCGGCAATCTGCACGGCGATCAAAAAACCCGTAAATAATCTTATGACCCGGCTAATCCTATCCTTCGGAATTCTCACGCTCATCTCGTGCGGAACCATGAAACCCGATGACAAACTGCAAAAAGTTATCACGGGCGATATTTTTCAAGGCACTCCATCCAATCCTGCGGATGAGAAAAAGCGCGAGGAACACGCTCGGGAAAACGAACGCGTGATGCCCCACAAGGAAGAACAAAAGGGCATGGGGCTGAAGATGGAGTTCTGATCAGCCGACCCCGGCCACACTGGCTGCTGCCATCTGCGCTGTATGGCTCAAGCTCACGCGCATCTGGCGGATGCCAAGTTCAGCGGCCTTCTTCAAAGCTCCGCCATGCAGCACGATTGACGGAAGCCCCTTCGCATCCCGCCGCACTTCAATGTCCCGCCACGTCACACCCTCAGCCAAGCCGGTGCCCAGCGCCTTGGCCACCGCCTCCTTGGCGGCAAAGCGCGCTGCATAATGAATCGCAGGCACAGCGCAGGAATCGCAGTAGAAAATCTCATCCGTCGTGAACACGCGTTCTTTGAATCGATCGCCTGACTTTTCCAGCAACGACTGGATGCGAGGAACTTCCACGAGATCAAGACCGAGAGAAATAAGGTTCATGTTGCGGAAAGCAGCAGCAGCCAAGGCATGCCAGTTGTCTATGTGTTATTCCGTCGGGGGTTAGGCAGACTGACAGTGTTTGCAGCGTTGCGCAACGCACAGTTGAGGAGCACGGGGCTTTTCAGTCAAGTGTTGCTGACTGACCCCGTTTTCCTCCGTTTTCCTATTCCTACGTTTTCCTATGCACTCCACTTCGCCTTGCGCATCATCACCCATACTGCGCCGCTTGTTGCTACGATCAACAGTATAGGCCAGACGAGCCAGCGATTATGATTGCTCTCGATTGATGCTGGCGAATCCTTTGCTGGCTGACTTAACGCGGGTTTC
>JAYVZW010000356.1:0-4189 GCA_043783015.1 Verrucomicrobiota bacterium | reverse complement strand
AAAACTCTGTTGTCGTTCCATGCCTGCCAGCTTACTCCACCACGCAACCTCTTTTTTAATGTAGTTTGCACCATTGATTAAATCAGCGTTTCCCTAGGGAAAATGAGCGCGCTACATACGAGCTTTGGCGTCAGTTGCAAGAAGCAATCCAGCACCCCCATTTTGCTTTCACTCTGCGATAATCACGGGCACAATGTCGGCTCATGAGTGAAGAGACCTCCGAGAAACGTTCCTCCAGCACCGGCTGGGTGACGGGGATCGTTGTGGCCTTGATCCTGTATATTCTGGCACTGGGGCCTGCTATGTTACTTTTTAGTAAAGGGGTTATTAAGCCTAACTCCACGGTCGAGAAGGCATTTGAAATTTGTTTCTGGCCACTGGCGAAACTCATCGAACACGCCAAACCGGTGAAATCATTCTATGACGCCTATTTCAAGGCTCTTGGAATTGATCCCGGCGTGATCCCGGCGAATGAGGGTTGATCCAGGCCGAATCTCGGCCCGCGCACTTGCGTTCAACTTTCCCCTCGCCAACCGGCATTTGGCGTGTATTCTGCGCGCCCTTTTTCACCCGGCCCATGTCAGAACCCACCAAAAATTCGCTCCGTCTGGGGCTGCCCAAAGGCAGCCTGCAGGAGCCGACGCTTGAGCTTTTCAAGCGCGCCGGGTTCAATGTGATTGTAAATTCCCGCTCCTATCGGCCCAGCGTGGACGATGCGGAACTGGAACTCCGCCTGCTCCGTGCGCAGGAAATTGCCCGTTATGTGGATCATGGTTTTCTCGACTGCGGCATCACCGGCAAGGACTGGGTCGCGGAGAACGAAGCCAGCGTGGATGTCGTCTGCGATCTGCGCTACAGCAAGGCCACCTCGCTGCCCACGCGCTGGGTGTTGGTCGTGCCGGAGGATTCGCCCATTAAATCCGTCAAGGATCTTCAGGGCAAACGCATCGCCACCGAGGCGGTTGGCCTGACTAAAAAGTATCTCGATAAAAACGGCGTGAAGGCCGAGATCGAATTTTCTTGGGGCGCGACCGAGGTGAAAGTCCCCGAGCTGGTGGACGCCATTGTGGAAATCACCGAGACCGGCTCTTCGCTGCGAGCCAACAAATTGCGCATCGTGGACACGCTCATGGAGAGCTATCCGCAATTCATCGCCAGCAAATCCGCGTTCGTGGATCCGTGGAAGCGCGAGAAAATGGAGCGCCTGACTCTGCTCCTGAACGGCGCACTGGAGGCTCGTTACAAAGTGGGCATCAAGATGAATCTCCCGGAGCAAAAGCTCGATGCCATGCTCCAGGCGCTGCCCTCGCTGCGGCGGCCTACCATTTCCCAACTCGCCGGCGGCGGCTGGCTTTCTGTGGAAACGATCATTGACGAATCCGTTGTGCGCGAGATTATTCCCCAGCTCAAGGCGCTGGGAGCCGAAGGCATCATCGAGTATCCGTTAAACAAGGTCGTCCACTGACCCGACATTCATTTTTTCACCAACCAATACATAGACAACAAACATGGGCTCGCTCAAGAAGCGTCGGAAGACGAAAATCAACAAGCATAAACGCAAAAAGCGCATGAAGGCTAATCGCCACAAGAAGCGCTTGCGTTACAAGAGCTAGCCCTCAGGTTCGGCCCGGTGGGGTCCGTCCATGCTCCCGTGAAAGCGGGACGGCAAACACGCGCCCAAGATTATGGGACGGGGCTTGTCGCGTGATTATTGCCCGCTGCACTCGAAGAGATCGTGTTCCCCGGTCAGATTGGCCAGAGTCTCGCCCGCCAGGTAAAGTGAACCGGCGACGAGGACTCGCTCGCTCCCTTTTCTCGCACAAGCCAGCGCCTCACTGGGCGAGGCGTGCGTCTGCGTCGCGACATTGCCGCTGTAGAGACTTTCGATCTCCCGCTCCAACTGTTCCGGCGGCAAGGCGCGCGGACTGTTGAATGCGGTGAAATGCCAGCACGCTGCGAGAGGCTGCAACGCCCGCATCACGCCGCGCACATCCTTGCTAGCCACGGCGCCGAAGACGAGTTGGGCTTTTTCACCGGGATACATTTGCTGCCAAGTCCGAGCCAGGGCCGCTGCGGAGTCAGGGTTGTGTGCTCCATCGATGATGAGGCGGTCATTGGCGAAACGCTGGAACCGCGCGGGCCAGTCCACATTTTTCAAGCCATGCCGCAGCACGGATTCCGAGGTCTTGAAGCCCGCCATTTTGAAGGCGGCAATGGCCAGCGCCGCGTTCCAAAGTTGATGCTGCCCCGGCAGCCCAATGTGATAACCGCGCGGTGGTGTGGTGACGATGGTGAGCGGCGCATCGCGTTCCCGCGCCGTCTTTGAAATAACCTGCATGACATCCGTGTGTTGCTTCAGCGTGATGACCGGGACACCGGGCTTGATGATGCCTGCTTTCTCGGTGGCGATTTCCCGCAGCGTGGCCCCAAGCTGCTGCTGATGATCAAGGCTGATGCTGGTGATGACACACACGGCGGGCTTCACTGTGTTAGTGGCATCAAGCCGCCCGCCCATCCCGGTTTCCAGCACCACCCATTCGTGGTTGCGCTTGCGAAACCAGTCCATGGCCAGGGCAAAGGTCAGCTCAAAAAATGTCGGATGAGGATCGAAGTCCTGGCAGATATTTTTCAACGGCTCCAGTCCCTCAACGATCTCTTTGGGCGTGATGCACCGCTCCGCGTCCTTGATGCGCTCGCGGAAATGAATGAGGTGCGGCGAGGTAAACAGCCCGGCATTCACCTCCGCCGCCTTCAACAAGCTGTGCAGAAAGGCGCAGACGCTGCCCTTCCCGTTTGTGCCCGCCACGTGGATGTATTTCTGCCCCACCAAGGGCAAATCGAGTGCGCCGAGAAGTTTTTGCGTGCTCTCCAGCCCCAGCTTGATCCCGAAAAGCTGGGTGCCATAAAGCCACTCAAGGGCGGCCTTTTCTTGTTGGGCGATGGAGGACACGGGCCGTGCATTGTAACGAAACCACGCGCCGCGTCACGCTCTGATTTCATCCATGAACAAAGTGTTGGTGACTCATCACCCGCCTTCATCAACGCGCAATTCATGAACGAGCACGCTCAGTGCGAAGATTGACGCCGTCTCAACCCGCAACACCAGCGGCCCAAGCGTTACCGGCACCAAGCCGTGGGCCTTCGCCGCCGCATATTCGTCAAGGGTGAAGTCGCCCTCAGGACCGATGGCCACAACTGCGGAAGCGGGAGCGCCAGAAAAGATGGCCTTGAATGACTTCGCATCCGGTTGCAGCGCGGCGATGATTTTCAAATCATGCGCGGGCAGAGTTCCCAGCATGGCGGGAAACCGCAACGGCGCGTGAACTTTCGGCAGCCAGCTCTGGCCGCATTGCTTGCAGGCCTCAATCGCCACCCGCTGCCACTTCTCCTGTTTCCTGGATGAATCTTTCAAATCCAGCCGCACCACCGTGCGCTCGGTGACCACCGGATAGATTGCATTCACGCCCAGCTCCACGGCCTTCTCAATAATCCACTCCATGTTACCGCCCTTCGGAATCGCCTGGATCAACGAGATCGAAACCGCGGGCGCGGGCGTGTGGCGTTGCTCAAGAATTTTCAAATCTACCTGCTTCGTGGAGATGGCCGTGATCTCCGCAGTCGCTTCATTGCCCGCGCCATCGAAGATGCTGATTGGATCGCCGACGTGCTTGCGCAGGACTTGGGCGCAGTGTTTAGCTTCCTCTGGCGAAAGCTGAAGTTGTTCGTCGCTATTTGTGAGCGCAGGCAAATGAAAGCGACCAGACATAGACTGAATCAATGTGCCCAGGTTTCTGACACTTTCCAATAGGCTTTAAACGGCGGATCACGCCTTCTGTCGAGTTCGAAAGTAGGATGCCCATCCAGACTGATTATGACAACGTGATCAGCCTTGATTTCAATGGATGCCTTTTCCGCTTTGTAACTGTCGTTAGTGAAACTGGCGCAACTCCACATATGACCTCGGTGATAATACTCACAGCGGTAAACCAAATAATCGGAAAAGAGCTTTCCGTCGGGCGCATACTCAAGAACTCGCACTTTCTCGTCGGCGGAAACCAAAGTTTCAGCCATGAGCAAAGGTGGTTGTTCTGAATAATAAAAATAGAAAACGACCGCCGCTAACAACACTACTGCGCTCGGCAACAGGACTATAAGCCATCGTTTCATGGAATCGTCACGCAATCGGCCC
>JAYVZW010000355.1:0-4196 GCA_043783015.1 Verrucomicrobiota bacterium | reverse complement strand
TGCGTGAAATGATCATGCACCGTTTTTAGCTTGGTTTTGAATGCCGCGCCATCAGCGGTGACGGCGAGCTCACCGTAGCGCGAGAGATTGTCGTAATCATCCGCCGTGACTTCCTCACCCTGCAAGGCGGACATGATGATGGAGCCCGGGCCGCGCCAGATTTCGACATTCCTGTCCGCAGGCGGGAAGATTCGCAGCAACGTTTCCGGGTTGTCGCTCATGCCCGCGCCCAGTCGTGTGCGGAACCAGAGCAACCCCAGCCAGGGATTGCCCATCGGTGCGCCAGCCTCGGGATGGGTCTTGAGATGCTCGACGAGTTTCGGCAGGAACAACGCCAGCTTTCCGTCACTCTTCTGCCATTCAGTCGCGAGTTCAGCGGACAAGGTTTTTTCCTGATCGCCAAAGGGAGCGCGGGCGAAATCCATGTGGCTAAGGATGATCGCCAGCAAGCCAAAGTCCGAGCCGAGTTTCGCCATCGCGCGTTGATCGGGCGTGCGATCCTTCTCGGGAATTTCACCGAGCTCCTTCATCTGCTTCAACATCGCGTCCTTTGCGGGCGTCATCTCGTTGAAAGAATAACGGTCGCGCTTCTCCTTCCCGGCCAGGCCGAGAGCGATCACAGTGTCGGAATTGTCCACCACGAGCACACGGAGATTTTTGGCCAGCTCCGGCTTGAACCAACAAACCATCAACCACTCGCTGGCGGAGAGCGTGATGGGTTTCCCCTTGGCATCCAGCGCGGATTTTCCAGTGCCAAGATCGGACAATGGCTGCGGCGCGGGTTTGCCCAGCCCGCCAGAGGTGCCGCCGGTATCGGTGACGGCAATGCTCTGCTTGCCGGAGAGTCGCAGCAGCATGACGCGCGCGACGGTGTCCAGCGGCTTGATGCGCCCGGACTCCTGGACGGGAAGCGAGCGAAACATCGCCAGCACTTCAGGATCACGCAGCACATCAAGGCTGATCTCCGGCTTGGGCTTGTCCTGTGCGAGAAGCACGGACGAGGTCGCGAGAAGTAATGTCGGGATAATGAATCGGAAAAGTTTCATGGCTTCAGACGGGAGCGGTTTCTTTTTTGCTGGAGCGCGCGAGATGACGCGAGAGCATCCAGACCATGTGGATGAGCAGGCCGATGCCCGAAGCGATGAGAGCGACGAGCGGCCAGTGGTCGGAGGGATTGCTCACGACCTGGAACATGGAAGCCTGCGGACCACCGCGCGAAGCGGCCGCAGCATCGAACGAACTTTGAAAGAACGCGAAGCCGCCGGAGCGCAGCGGCTCATTCATGGTGATGATCTTCTTCTCTTCGTGACCGTCGCGCATGACTGTGATCTGACTGGCGAACTTGCGCGCCTGCGCGGTGCCGGGATGAGTCTCACGCACAAACTTGTCCAGCCGCACGGCAAAGGGCAACGGCCAGGTGCGGCGACCAATGCTTACGGCAAACACTTCGCCGCCCACTTTGAAAGTATAAGGTGCTTCCGCCCGACGCCAGATGATGCCGCTCTGTTCCTGCCTGGTTTTTTTGTCCACCACTTTGACATAGGCCCCGTTCAGCATCTGCTCGTGCTCAATGGGCTTCTTGCTATCAGGATCGCGCGCACCCAGCGACTGAAGGCTGAAACCATCCACGACCATGTTTTTGGCATCGGTCGCGATGGCACGACGCACCCCGGCATTTTCCATGTAGTTCATCACCACCAATTCAAAGGGCAGATCCGCGCTGGTGAAAGTGCGGGCCTTGCCAGTGCTCAGATCCTCGAATTGCCAGCCGGGAATGATCATGGCCTTGCGCTTGTCATTCTTGGATGGCGGTAGCACGCGCTCGATCTCGATGACGCTGTCGTGGAAACTCTGGAACTCAGACGCCGTTTGCCCCTCGTGAACCCAGACCGCGCCATCCTTCTTGTAATAAAGCGACACCAGCCCCGCCAGCAGCATGAACACAATGGAGAAGTGCGAAATGAAAACCCCGATCCGATGCGGCACCGGGCGCAGTGCGCCGAATTGAAAGGTGAGCAGCTTGCCGAACCAGATACATTCCTTCTTCAAACGGATCAAACCGCCGCAGATCATGTTCACCGCCAGCAGCAGCATCAGCAGATAGCCGCCCGGCAGCGGCAGCGGCAGCATCCATGCGCCATCGTAAGGCACGTGCATCGCCCGCAAGCAGCACGCCATATCAATCTCCGGCACGATGATGGACTCGAAGTATTTCTGCTGACTCTTGAAAAGGCCGTGATCCACCTGCTCCAGCGTTCCCAACAGCGTGATGAGCAACAGGAGCGCCAGGATCACCGTGGCCATGCCGAAGGATGAGAAGAATGCGAAAAGACGGGCCGGAACTGAAAGCGGCAGCGCGGTGGGGTGGATGGTCTTCACAAAAGAAATACGTGGGATGGGGATGAGATAATTGCGCGCTTTGTTTTCAGAATAGAAAAATCAATATTCAGGATCAAGGAAGCTCAAAGAATCAAGCTTCCATCAGACCAAGGGAAACACTGAGCAATAAGTAGAAGCGACGCCCTCGTCGCTTTTTGTTTGGGAAAGCGGCGAGGGCGCCGCGTCTACTTCCGAATAAATCAGCGCTTCACTAGCGGCATTATGTTTAAAAATTTGAATCTTCATTGCATCTTGTATCTTAAATCTTAGCCGCAAGGCCCTCAGCGCTTCACGCCGATGGATTGAGCGAACTGCTCAAATGCAGCCTCGTTCTTGATGACCAGTTCCCTCGGGCCGATGATCTTCACGAAGAGCATGAACTCCGGCGCCTGTTGCAGCAGGCCCATCATGCGCCAGTCTTTCACCGCTGCCGTTGCGCCCACACCACTGTAGTCGCCATCGAACGACACGAAGGATGACTCGCGATTCACCAGCATCTTCTTCGGCAGCTTCGTTAGTTCATCCGCCAGCATCGGCGGCAGGCCCATCTGTCCCCGCCAGCGGTTCACGTTCGCCTCCAGTCCACCTGCCTCACCTTGGATGATGGACAAATAGCATTCCCCTTCCCTGTTCGGGCCGAAGCGCATATCGATCAACCGCATCCCGGAGGGATCAGAACCTGCAGGCGCTTCCGTCCAACCTTCCGGCGTGGTCCAGGACAGCAAGTTTTTCATCGGCGATGGCGACGCCTGTTCCTTCTCCTCAACGCCAAATCTCTCCAGAGAAGACGCGACCGGTGCGAGCGGCGGCGCTTTCGTCGAAAGTTCCCGCGACTCCGTGATTTCCATGCGCTCAGCGACACGATGACACGCCGTCACCGCCAAAAGCATGGTGGCGGCACAAGCGGGAAGAAAACGGGAAAAGGGCATCATTGTATCTGGCTGATATGTTTGATCTCTCAAGACAAATCACCAAGACAATACGCTCGCCGGAACAAAAGAATTCGGAGTTTTCAACCCTGCCTCCCACCCTGATGCGAACGTGAAGGGAGCGCGGACACTCTTGTCCGCACCTCACTTTGATAGGCAGCACCGCTGCGATGAGGATGGATTGCGGACAAGAGTGTCCGCGCTCCCTTAAAATCCAAGGACTGCCTTCACTCCCAATAACGGTTACTGCTTCTCAATCGCCGCTTTGGTTATTCCAGCCTGCCTGATCAACTCCCGGGCTTGATGGGCTTTGATATCGTAGCCCGCCTGTGGCAGTGGGCGTGAGGCGATTTCGGAGACTTTCCGGAGCGATTCGACGGCCAGCGGGCCAAGTTTTTCCAATGCTCTCAGCGATTGAATGGCCGCATCCATTTCGAACGATCTGTGATCCTGTTTGGGATGTTTGAAATTCACATTTTCATCCAGTGCCCGCATCAACAGCGGAACCATTTCTTTTGCGGCGCTGACCCCGGCGGCGGATGCGGCGCTCGAGTAAACGAGCGCGTCATCACTTTTCAAACCCTCCTCAATTCGCTTCAGGGCGGTATCGCGCAGCGGCCCGTCCTGAGGAATATCAAGACTTCCGAGCGCGGACGAAAATGGTTATCATTGCGCGAAGCCGCAATGATAGCGATTGTTGAACGATTCGCGGTCGAGCGGCCCTAAAACTTACTCCTTGGGGAAAGCTTTTCCCCGCTTCGGTCCCGACGTTTGCAGGTTACTAACGCGGTTCCGGCTTTTCGAACGATGACCCGCGTCACTTTCGGCAGCTTGATTCGCCCGATGTCGGATTCGTGATCGCGACGATGGTCTTTGAAGGCAGCGCCG
>JAYVZW010000354.1:0-4206 GCA_043783015.1 Verrucomicrobiota bacterium | reverse complement strand
ATGAAACGCGCGCTCATCACAGGCATTACCGGGCAGGACGGAACTTACTTGGCTGAATTGCTGCTTGAACTCGGCTACGAGGTGCACGGTCTGGTGCGCCAGACCAATTTGGAGACATCGGAAGGAAGAGGGGTTTTGGAGAAATGCTTGCTCCATGCCGTCAGCCTCGACAGCTTTCATGGGCTGTATCGGCTGATTTCAAAACTCAAGTTCGATGAGTGCTACCACCTGGGAGCGGTGAGCTTTGTGGGCGAGCATCTCGCGGATGGCTTTCACACGATTTTTGCCAACATCAGCGGCACCCATTATCTACTGGCGGCGCTGCATGAAATTCAGCCCCAATGCCGGTTTTACTTCGCCGGCAGCAGTGAAATGTTTGGTCGACCCAAGAGTGCTCCGCAGAACGAAGAGACCGCGTTCCTGCCTAGAAATCCTTATGGCATCAGCAAGCTCACCTCTCACCATGTCGTGCGTAACTACCGGGAAACCTATGGCATGTTCTGCGTGACCGGCATCCTCTACAATCACGAAAGTCCACGGCGGCGACCTGAATTTGTCACGCGCAAGATCACACGGGCAGTGGCCAGAATTGCGCGCGGACTTCAGGATAAGCTCGAACTCGGCAACTTGGACTCACGACGGGACTGGGGGTATGCTCCTGATTATGTCCGGGCCATGCATCTGATGCTCAATCACGACACACCCCATGATTTCGTGGTGGCCAGTTGCACCCTTCATACTGTGCGTGAATTCTGTGAAATTGCCTTTTCCCACGCCGGGCTCGATTGGAAGAAGCATGTGGTGACTGTGGAAAAATTTTATCGCCCGGAAGAAGAGGTGCCATTGCACGGCAATCCTGAAAAAATCAAAGCCACACTGGGATGGGAGGCAACCCGTAGCTTTGAGGAAATAGTGCGGGAGATGGTGGAGTCCGATCTGAAAAACGTGTGATTCGCATGGGTAACAATGAGTGAACCTTTTGTCAGTTACGCGCAAAATTTTGAGGACGTCATGCTCTGGCGGGCCTTCAAGGGAGTGAAGGCCGGATTTTACATTGACGTCGGTGGTTTCGATCCGGTGGTCGATTCCGTCACCCATGCCTTTTATGAACGCGGATGGTCTGGCCTCAACATCGAGCCGGTGCCGGCACTCGCGAAAAAATTCGGGGAGTCGCGTCCGCGTGACATCAATCTGATACTGGCCGTGTCGGATCGCAATGGTATGACGAAAATGTTCGAGATTGCGGAAACGGGGCTTTCCACCTTGGATGCCGATGCGGCTAGATTGCACTCAAACGCGGGGCGTAGCGTAATCGAGCATGATATGGAGACCACGACGCTGGCGGAGATCTGCTCCAAGCATGTGACCGGGGACATTCATTTTCTTAAGGTGGATGTCGAAGGCGCGGAGGCTGAGGTGTTGCGCGGAATGGATTTTCAGAGATGGCGACCCAGGATAGTCATGGTTGAAGCCACCAAACCCGGAACAAGCGAGCCATCGCATGAAAGCTGGGAACCGCAGTTGCTGGCGCAGCGATACGAATTTCTCTGGTTTGACGGCTTGAACCGTTTTTACGCCAGCCAGGAAAAAGCAGGGGAATTACGCCAGCATTTCAAATGCCCGCCAAACCCGTTTGATGAGTTTCAGATGCATCGCGAACTGGCGTTACTCCAAAAAAATAAGCAGGCCCGAATGGATACCCAGGCGGCTAATGATGCTAAGGAGGCCAGCGCCTCCGAGTTAAAGCGGATCAAGGAGGCAAACCATAAAGCCAGGTGCGGGGATCGGGAGAAGGTTGCCGCTATGCAACATTTGCTGCGGTATCACCGATCCAATCCCCTGCGGGCGCTGGCGCTTTGGTGGGATCACAAATTCAAAAGTGAAAAAGACCCTAAATTCTGATGGCGTTCCGTTGTGGGAGCGCCGCCCAAAGTCATATAAGCGTGCTCAAAAGCGATCCGCAGTTTTGCGTTTGAACCAGAGATTCAGAGCACGAAGGGGATTGGCGCTGTGATAGCGCATAAGATGACAAACGCGCGCCACCTGTTCCTTCTGCCGGGTGATTTCGTGCCTGAGCCCTTCAATTTGATCGGCATTCTTTGAAGCTTCCTTCTTTGCTGTTCTCAGTTGTATCTCCAAGGCCTCGATTTTCTCATGGAGCATGAATTCATTCTGCATAAGTTCCTGGTTGGAGATTTCGCCCTGAGAAGGCGTTGCTACCGCTTCAGGGGCGATTTTTTTCATCGTCTCAGTATTTCCAAAACTCTCGAGATAACACCTGTGGTTCAAGGCATGTTTCTTCCAATAAAAGTTAGCCGCTTTCTGATCACCCGCCCCAGTGCTGAAATGAGCGAGCGACAGAATGTTCATGGCCTTTTGCACTCGCCGCTCGAAGTGCAGGGCGTTCTTGGCCAAAATATGCGCGATGTCCCTGCTTTCGCGGACAAGATTGCGGTCGCTGGTCTGAGGCCAGGAACGCAACCGGTAGGCTGTGCAGAGAGACGGGACATACCCGAGGGATTTGTTGCGCAAGGCCCACCAAGCGGAATCGAAATCTTCGCAGAAAACGGTAGGGTCGAATGCAAACTCACCTCCGTGAATTTTGAAAGTGTGCCGGCGCCAACTCAATAAATTCGCGGGAACATCCCAATGGTAAAGGAGTTCCTCGGCCATCCCGTCTTGAGTCAACCGTTCCGGATCAAGCCTCCCTCCGTCCATCAGGCTGTCCGAATATATTTGTCCGTCATACCCGACGGCAATCCCATCGCTAAAAGCAGCATTCCAGCGGGGATTATCCAGCATCGCGCGAGTTTTTTCTGCCAGACCACCCGGAAGAAAATAATCGTCGCTGCCGAGGATGTGAATGATCTCACCATGTGACATGCTTACGATTTCATTCATCGAGGCCGTCAAACCTTTGTTGACCTGATGTTTGATGAATTTGAAGCGGGAAAACTTGTCGGCGTTCAGTGCCGCCCATTGGCGGATGACCTCGGGCGTCCCGTCAGATGAGGCGTCGTCGCATATAACTACTTCAAGGGATGGAAGGCCGCTGTTGAGGGTGCTGTTGAGTGTCTGTTCAACAAATCGTTCATGATTCCATGCAGGTATGGCGATGGTCACTAATGGTGTTTCTGGAATCATTGCTGATGGTGAAGGTCATTGAACTTTCGATTGAGGATCGCATAATCGGGTGAGGGGATCAATGAGAAGCACATGGTCGGCGCAGCCTGATCACCTGTTGTGCATGTGGGACGTGGCAACGGCGAAGCCCGAAATTCAGGCGATTGGCCTTACGTCAACGCCCGCGCTCCTTTTTTACGGGAAAACCGTCACCCGCATGCCATCCCATTCAGATCAATAGGCGTTGTCGCGCTTGAAGAAAGTCAGGAGCATGATTTGGAGATCGAGGAGGAGGTTCCAGTTCTCGAGATACCAGAGGTCGCATTTGATGCGCTCGGAGAGGTCGGTGTCGCCGCGGAGTCCCTTGATTTGCGCCCAGCCGGTCATGCCGGGTTTGGACTGGTGGCGGGCGTTGTAGTGGGGGATGTTGTGCTTGAAGTTGCGGATGAGTTCGGGGCGCTCGGGGCGAGGGCCGACGAGACTCATCTCGCCTTTGAGCACGTTCCAGAACTGGGGCAGCTCGTCGATGTTCCATTTGCGGATGAAGGAACCAACGCGGAGGCGGCGGGGATCTTCCTTGGTGCTCCAGCCCACTTTACCGTCAGCTTCGGCGTTGAGCTTCATGGAGCGGATTTTGATGATATCGAAGGCGCGACCGTTCTGGCCGGCACGGCGCTGGCGATAGAAGATGGAGCCGCGAGACTCAAGATAAACGATGGCACTGAACAGGGCAATGATGGGGGAGGAGAGCACCAGGCCCACGAGTGCGCCGAAGATGTCGAGCGAGCGCTTGAGCAGCACGTTGAGGCTGTTGTCCAGCGGCAGGCGATCCACGCCGAGAATGGGGGTGCCGGCCATCGTTTCCAGATTCAAACCGGAGACAAAGATGCGGAAGCAGGAAGGGATGACCTTAAAAGGCACCATTTCACGCTCGCAGAGGTTGGAGAGTTCAACAATCTGGTCGCGGGAGCCGTCCATGTCTGCGGCGATGACCATGTCCACATCGTGACGGGAAAGCAGTTGCTCCATGTTTTCGAGATTGCCGAGGCGGGGCACTTCGGTGTGGACTTTGTTACTGAAAAG
>JAYVZW010000353.1:0-4207 GCA_043783015.1 Verrucomicrobiota bacterium | reverse complement strand
TCACCAACATGACTGCCCAACCACCCATGACCCAGCTTCCCGCAGTTTCCACTTTCGAATCCGACTCGGCCATTCTCCGGCCCGCGCAACTTCCCTTGTGGGATAGCGAAAAGGGGCGGCTGGAAATTCTCGCCCATGAAATCGTGCGCTACTGCCCGGAACTGGCCGGGATTCTGGAGGATGCCGGAATAAACAGATTGCACACCGAATTGAACTTTGGCTGATCAAAAGCAATCTCACTTCCGCCTTGTCTGTGCGCAGTGAGAGTGAATGTTGTGCGCTTCCCATGAGAGTCGCGCGATTTAATTTTCCCATCTTTTCCCTCAGCCTCCTCCTGGCGTGCAGCAGTTGCAGTTGGATGCCAAAAGTTAAGATACCGTTCACCGGCAGTGGCTCCGGCTCTCACTCATCCGGCGACCCAAAACTGCCCTTCAACATCCACCAGACTTTAGGCTACGGTCAGACCCTCAAGCTTGTTGTGTGGAGTGGTCAAAGCTCACCGTCGAAAATTTATTCCGGCCATGTGATGATCAACGAGAAAGGCGTGATCCATTTCAAAGATGCGGGTGATGTCAGGGTTGGCGGTCTTACGGCTTTCCAAGCAGTTCAAATGATCGAGGCCTCCTTCCATCGCTTGCATGATTATTCAGGCTCCGTCATCCATGTGCAGCTCACACAAATTGAAGATGTCCCCCTGGTCACCATCACGGGGGCCGTTCGTTCCCCGGCAGTGATTCAATGGTTCGATGGCATCACCGCCGATTCAGCGCTGCCCTATGTGGGCGGACGCAAATCCCATCCTGATGCCCGCGCGATATATGTCACCCGCAAAGGTGTCCGCCGATTCCATTCCGGATCGGGAAATGTCGCCTTGGAGCCGGGCGACACCCTGAATTTTTCATCTGACTTTTAAACTCCTATCATGCTGTCATCCTTTGATTCTCCCCGCAGCAATCCCAGGCCGAACTTCGGCATCATACCGCTACGCGTCGGTGCCGGCGCTTCCCTGCTTTATCTTCATGCGTGGTCGCAGGCGGTTGCTGTGTTTCATTTTCTCTGGAACGGCACGACTTGGAACGCAATCAATCACTTGAAGGAAGTCGGCCTTCCATTCCCTACCGCCATGGCCGTAAGCTCGGCCTTGCTTGTTTTTCTGGTGGCAGTGTGCTGGCTGCTGGGGTTTCTCACCAGATTTTCCTCATTTCTTTTTCTCCCATTCGCACTTGGCGCCCTGTGGGTGGCAAACCGCAGTTCCCAGTTTAATAATGCGGAAATCTTCGTGCTCTATTTCTTCATCGCGCTGACTTTGCTGATCAGCGGACCCGGCTGGCTCTCGCTCGACACCTTGTTCCGTCAGCGTCGCGGCAAAAAAAAATCCCGTTACGCGTAGCACACCCAACCCATCATGCCTGAGGTTCTCCGCGTCCTGGCCGTTGACCCTGCATTGCGGAACACCGGTTACGCAGTGTTGCAATCTGATGGAAAAACAATAACGGCCCTGACTTACGGTGTGGTGCAAAATCACGCCAAGCTCTCCCATGCCGGTTGCCTGCTGGCGATTCGCGATCAACTCGTGGCAGTCATCAAGGAATACAGTCCGGCGGAATGCGCGATCGAGTCCACGATTTATGTGCAGAGCTTCAAGACTGCCATCACGTTGGGTAGCGTGCGCGGTGCGGTCTTGATCGCCGCAGCGGAACACGGATTAATGGTTCACGATTACGCGCCGCGCGAGGTCAAACAAGCTGCGGTGGGGCGCGGCGGCGCGGGCAAGGAGCAGGTCGCCTTCATGGTGCGCTCCATGCTGCGTCTGCGCGAGACACCGCCGCCGGACGCAGCCGATGCGCTCGCGGTCGGCCTCGCTCATTTGCAGGCGAAATCCGGCGCAGCCGCGCAGCTCGGCGTGCGGCGGCGTTAAGGCGGGTTCTTTTCGCAATACAAGGCAATGCCGTCCGCGCACATCGCGGAAGAGTTGGCCAGTTCATATCCGCTCCATTGCGCCTCACTGACGCCGACTTTCATCGCCACATCATGCTCGGCTTGCATATAGGCTCTGCGTAACGCATCCCCGCTCAGACCTTGCCTCATAAGTTCTTGCACGTGTTCATGCACTTGACCTACCCGTTGCGCGCAGGCCGAGAGATGCCGCGAGACATCTGTCACTTCGCCAAAGTGCGTCAGATAAAGTTTTTCAAAGTCCGCATCATGCAGTCGCGTGATCGAGTCCAGATAGGCGACAGGATCGAACTGCGGAGGGGCAGCGGCCACACTCAAATAATCACAGCCTTGCAAGCGCACCCCGGCCACATCGCCGGTAAAACAAACGCCCCCGCACGCATAAGCATGATGATGCCGCGCATGACCGGGCGTGTTGATTGCAGTGAGCTTCACTTTCCCGATCTTCACGGATTCGCCGTCGGCGAGCGTGACTACTTTATCTCCCGGTGCTGGAAGCATCTCGCCCCAAAGGGTGTCGAGCCTGTCTCCGTAAACTTTGCGGGCGCTCGACATCAATTTACCGGGATCGATTAAATGCTTCGCGCCCTGCGGATGCACAAAGACTGTCGCGCCCTGCTGCGCCCACCAGCCAGCAGCTCCCGCATGGTCCAGATGAATGTGTGTGACGAAGACATGCTTTACCTGCGCCGGATCGAAGCCACATGCGCGAATGCCATCGAGCAGCGCGGGCAAAGTGGAGCCGGGACCGCTTTCGATCAGCGCCAGTTCCTTGCCCGCCTCAATCAGAAACGCCGCGACAACACCGGGCGTTTTTTGAAAATGAAGGTCAATCGTGTGAACGCTCATCCAGACTATTTGTCACAAAATTGGTCAGGTGACGACCGCCAATCGAGCCACCATAAATAGGTGACAATTAGGGCGAAGAAAGACCAAGCTTGAAGAGTTGCATTGATTTTTCCTGTCACCCAAATTCCGGCGAACATTACACTCAACTCCATGATCGTCTCTGGGATCGTCCACGGGTTGCCGAAATTCCAAGTCCACCCTATCCAACCTATGCGCTTACGAACGGTTGTTCTCGGATCAGTCTTACAGAAATAGATGTTTCCGCCCCACCTCCGATTGGCAGGGTCATTGCGCATCTCTTCTAGCCGGTATGACGTCATCGCATCGCCTCGAACCGCTTCTTGAGCGTGTCTTTCTGGCTGGCACCGCCGAGCTTGGCTTGGGTGTCATCAATCCACTTCTGCTCCATCGCATTTTTTGTTGGGCGATTGACCTGGTAGTAAACGCCGAATTTACCGGGCGATAGATTGTCGGCGATCTTGAAGGCCGCGATGTCATCGGTCACGTCATGTTGCGTTTCGTCAATGATCTCATAAACACCGCCTTTGCGCGGAGTGCTGTCGTCAAAGGCGCCAGCATAGAACATGACGCACTCGCTGAGGCATTCCACTACGCTGAATCCGTCATGGAGAATGGCGCGCTCGAACATGGCTTCCATATGCTTCACCTGCATTGCATGGGTGCGGGCGATGAACGTGGCACCGCTCGCGAGAAGCTGTTTCATGGGATTAATCGGGCGGTCGATGGAGCCGGCAGGGTCGGTCTTTGATTTGAATCCAATGGGGCTGGTGGGGCTGGTCTGCTTCTTGGTCAGGCCATAGACGAAGTTGTCCATGATGACATAAGTGAGCTTGATGTTCTTGCGCGCGGCGTGGTTCAGGTGATTGCCGCCGATCGAGAAGCCATCGCCATCTCCGCCGAAGACGAACACATGCACGTCAGGGCGGCTCAACGAAATGCCGGTGGCGAGTGGCAGCGCACGCCCATGAATAAAATGGATGCCGTGCGTGTTCATGAAATACGGGAAGCGGCTGGAGCAGCCAATGCCCGCGACGCAGACAATTTTTTCATGGGGATACTGCAGCTTTTCCAGCACCCGATAAAATATGTTTAGCACGGCGAAGTCACCGCAGCCGGGGCACCATGTAGGATGGTCAGCGGTGAGGGCTTTTTTTGTGACTCTGTCAGCAGGTGCGGCGGTGTCGGAGGTGAGGGCGGTGGACATAGGAAGAAAGGATGAAGACGGAAGAATGAATTAGTTGCCAGCGAGCATCTTCTCGACGCCGGTGACAATCTCACGGATGCGGAATGCAAGTCCATCGGTCTTGCAGACGGATTTGATCTTTGGATCCGCGTAACGGGCGCGCAGCATCATGGCCATCTGGCCGTAACCGTAAGCACC
>JAYVZW010000352.1:0-4217 GCA_043783015.1 Verrucomicrobiota bacterium | reverse complement strand
TCCAGAAAGTTCGCTGCCGAAAATAACCGTAAAGTGCCGAGACCAGCATCAGGGCGAAAAGCGATCTCATTCCACTGCAAGGACCGTCCACATCCAAGCGGAACCACGCGCCCTGTTCGCGAGCACTTGTCGCGGCAGAAAGAAGCGTGGTGCCATCCTGCAATGTGGCGACGCCGCTGAAGTTCAAAAACGCCGAGGTCGTGCGGACCATGATGAACCGGAGTTTGAAGGCGAGCGTTTCCTCAAGAAACAAATAGGGCCACGCGAATCCAAGCACGAACCAGGCGAAGCTGACTCTCTTGAAGTGTTCCCAGCCCCAGGTCCACAATACCGCACTGGCCACGAGAAGTTGCAGGCTGCCGAAGCCCAGATAGTAAAAATTTCCCCGGTAGCCGATCCAGAAAATGAAGAGCGCAAATGCCGAAAGTCCCAGACCCGTCCACATCGGACGTGGTTCCAGCCCGGTCAGACTTGAGCGCTGCCGCCACACGAGAAACCCGGCGATCAAGGGCGCGAGTGCTCCGTGCTGCCATGTCGGATCCGCCCAGTAAATGGCCAGCCAGCGGCCAAGTGTCATGCGCGCCGAGCCATAACCGGCGGCATACGGTAAAAACAAGATGACCAAGGACAGCACGGTCAAAATCACCATTGCTGACCACGGCAACCGCCTGGCAAATTCATCTTCGACTGTCGATGTTTTGTTCAATTCTTGAAGGGCTTCCGCGCCACAATAAACAACCGGGCACCGAACCACGACGGCAGCACCCGGCCAAGCCAGCCAATTGGTCGCGAAATGAAATCCGCCATGGCGCGTAACTTGGGACGTCTCCACACATAAGGCAGCGCCCCCAATGTAAACGATTCACCGATGGACTCCGCAATTTCAAAGCCCTCGCACAACACGAAACGCCGCAACAATTTCGGATGATAGAAGCGAATATGCGGATCGCGCCAAGGTGACTTGCGCGCTGTGTGCGGACTGCCCCCGGGACACCAGAATCCGGTGAGCAGAAATTCGATGCGCTGCGTCCAGAACGCTGCGTTGGGCACACTGATCAGGGCATGACCGCCCGGCTTTAGGCAGCGATAAATTTCAGCGAGTGCGTTCTGCGGTTCTTGCAAATGCTCCAGCACCTCGAAGCAAATCGCTACATCGACGGCGGATTCATCAAGACTGGTTTTGCCTTCAAGTGTCAGCAATTTCACATCAAGTCCAATTCCTGCCGCCTGTTTGACGGCATTTTCAGAAATGTCAAATCCAAGATATTGCACACCCTTTTCTGTCAGCATTTTTCCGTAGCGAATGCCATCGCCGCAGCCGTAATCGAGGCAGCGCGTCCCCGAATGAAGATAGCGGATGAAGATCGCCTTCTCATCGACTGAGATCGTTCCGCTGCTCGGCGTCCATTCCTCCGGTTTTTTGTCCCAATATTCCTCGTAGTATGCGTTTTTCATTATGCGGCTCCAACGGCGATGCTGTCGGAGGATTTTAGGTTGCTTCATTCATCAGGCTGCACGACAAAAAGCACAGACATGAGATTGACGGTGCTCAAGGTGAATCAGCTTGGAGATAATGTGATCTTCCTGCCTGTCGTGCAGTGGCTCCAGCGTCTGCTGCCCGACACTGAGATGACCATTGTTACCAGCCCGGTGGCCGCGCCATTGTATGAGAAATGCACTCCGGGGGTGCGAGTCCTCACGGCTGATACGAAAACATTCAATGGCTCCTGGAAGCATCCGCTGAAACTGCTCGAATTTTATCGGCTCATCCGCTCCACGAAACCTGATGCCTGCCTGCTCGCGAACGATCAGGGCAATGTTGCCCATTTGCTCGCATGGCTCAGTGGTGCGGGCGTTCGCGTTGGGCCACGTGAATCGAAATGCAAACTGCGGCCGCTTCTATCCCACAAAGTTCCGCTTAATCTCACCGATCCTGTTGCCGTGCAGAACTGGCACCTTGCCCGGGCGTTGCTGGAGACACTTGAAGTCAATTGCTCCGCCATGCCCGCCACTCCGCCGGCACCAGATGTAAGTGCCCTGGGTGTCACATCCCGGCCTGACCAGCCCTTCGTGCTGATCCATCCGGGTGCCAGCCGCGAATACAAGCGGTGGCCGCGCGAGCGCTTCGTGGAGCTGGCAAACCTGCTGGCAGCTACGATTGAAATTCGATTTATCACGCAGGGTGTTGCGGAGGAGCAGAGGCTGAGTCCCGCAATCCGGCAGATCAAGTTGGGGCGGCTGGAAGATTTCTTCGCGCTGATGAAGCAGGCTTCCCTTTTCATAGGCAACAACTCCGGCCCCATGAACATCGCTTCTGTCTGCGAAGTTCCGGGAATAATTTTTAACGGTCCTTCTGCGGATCATTGGCTGCCGATGTGGCATCGGGAAAAATTTTTGATTCTCCGCGACCCCGCGCTTTCGTGCCAGCCTTGCGACAAAGGCATGGCACCTATGAACCGTTGCACGAACGAAGCAGAACCCATGGCCTGCATGAGGCGCATTAGCGTAGAGTCGGCGGAGCGCATCACGCTGGAACGGCTTGGGCTTTCATAACATGGCCGGCTTGCCAACGAAAAGGCCGGTGGTTGCAAATTGTTTCATCATGATGTCCGCCTGGCAGGTAATGCTCAGTCGCTCGCGCACGTTTTTTGTCGCGAGCGCTCCCAGCTTCGCAGCATAGTCCGGGTGATCCATGAGCATGGCCAGCGCGTCGGCAAGCGAGGAGACGTCGCGCATCGGCACCACTGCACCCGCACCGCCCAACACCCATGGCAGCGCGCCGCTCGTGGAGACGACAACGGCCTTGCCACAGGCCATCGATTCAGAAACGACACGACCGAACTGCTCCTCGAAGTCTGGTGTCGTGATGGACGGCACTGCGACCATGTCTGCGGCATTGATGAAGGCCGGCATCTCGTCGTGTGAGGCATGAAAGAAAATCGTGCGGTCCCGCAGCCCTAGTTTTTCAACGAGCGTGGAGAGTTCACGCCCGAACGAGCTGCTGCCCGGTTCCTCACAAAGAAACTGCCAGTCGCGATCCCGCAAAAGATGCAGCGCCTTGACAAGCAGGGCCACTCCCTTCTCCATCATGATGCGGCCAAAATAAGCGATCACCGGTTTGTTCAACCCGAGCTCCGTCCGCACACGCGTGCGACTCGCGGCATCGGGATGGAACATGGAGGCCTCGACCCCGATAGGCGCGATCACGGTGCGGCCATCGTAACCGCGACGTTTCATGCACTCCTCGACCGGCTTGCTGATGGCGAAGATACCCGTGATGTGCGGACGGGCGCGCATGTTGGAGATGCGGAGCCACCCATTGCGCAGAGCTAGTTTCCATCGGCCCGATTTGAGAGGGGCCAGAATCGAGGCGTCCATGGTCTCGCAGGCCTGCACATAGAACTGAGCTCCGTTCCTTGTGGCCCATGGGCCGATCTGAAAGGCGAGTTTGCTGTCCGGTTCCAAGTCAAGCAGCACAGCTCGCGGTTGCCGATCGTCGAGTAGTTTGATGATGCCTTTGTAAGACCAGCGTCGCGTGGAATATCCGGTCATATGGAGTTGCACAATTTCCGGATCGTCCTGTTCCTGTGGTTCCGGTTTAAAGACGCCGACGTCCAGAGGAATCTCCGCCGGGACGAGGAGGACAATGTGCAATCCCCGACGTCGCAACTCGCGATACACCCAGCGGTTGACCCGTCGGTTCGCGGCGTGGGCGATGACTAGGAGATCGGGACGGCGGATATCCATGTGATGCCGGCCGCAATGGGGCACGTGGCAAGTTTCAGTTCTTCGATAAAGCGACGCGCGTAGGCTTCTGTGTCGAGGGCGTTCGACTTGCTGCCTGCAGACGGCTTCCACGCACCGCTCACAAAGTCCGCGAGCACATCCGCAATTTTTTCTGAATCGAATTCCAGCCATCGGCCATTAACCCCGTCTTCGAGAATCATCTCGGAGCCGTGATGATGGGTGAGAAACAGGGGAAGCCCACATGCGGCGGCCTCAATTTCAACCAGTGCGAAGGCTTCCGAATACGAGGGAAAAAGCAAGCCATCTGCTGCGGCGAAGTAGCGCTCCACATCGGGGACATTGCCCGTGAATGTTATCCATTCTCGCCAGTCTGGATGCTTTACTTTCAGCATCGATTGTAGTTCCTGAAGTCGTGACTCACGCCCTCCAACCACGAGGAATCGCACCGGCACTGATCTTGCCCGGAGACT
>JAYVZW010000351.1:0-4224 GCA_043783015.1 Verrucomicrobiota bacterium | reverse complement strand
CGCAGACCATCGGTCGCAGCGCCAGCCACGGCTGCATGAGGACTGCGAACTGGGACATCGTGCGCCTGTCGAAGATGATCACCAAAAGCATGGTCGTGATCATCGAAGGCCCTCCTGTAGAGCCGCGGTCCATCTATGTGAATAACAAATCTGAATCGCAGGCTCCTCCAGCTGTGATCCCCGAGTCCAAGCGCAGATTTAAGTGGTTCTGGCAACGATAGCCTGAATTCAAAAAAACACATTAAACCAGCGGCTCCCACAATTCTCCAAGTCCGCCCTATGCCCAACACAAAAATAAAAACCAGCGCGGCTGATGCGCTTGTCGGTATCTGGACCGTGATGCTGACGGGGTTCATCGTCGCGACGCTCTACTTCGCGCGGGAACTGCTCATTCCACTCGCGCTGTCGGCACTGCTCACGTTTCTCCTTTCGCCACTGGTCACGCGTCTGGAACGGTGGATCGGCCGCATTGCGGCGGTGCTGTCGGTGGTGGCGCTGATCTTCACCGGCTTAGGTGCAGCTGGCTGGATGCTGACCCGGCAACTTGTAGACCTGGCGACGAAACTACCCGAATACAAAGGCAATATCACCACCAAGATCCACGCCTTCGACATGCCGAAGGGCGGCGTTTTTAGAAAAATTTCCGAGACCGTCGAGGAGTTAAAAAAGGAGCTGCCTGGTGGGTCAGCGCCAACCGGACCAACGATTACGAGCGACCCTGGAAAACCCGATACGGCCGTCGCCACTCCAGCAGGTTCCTCGGTAAACGCTGTGCCAGTGCATGTGGTCGAGAGTTCGAAGGCAAATCCGTTCGAGCTGGTGCAGCTTATCATCGCGCCGCTTCTCGGGCCGTTGGGCATGGCGGCGCTTGTCCTGGTGCTGGTCATTTGCATGCTCTTCCAGCGCGAAGATTTGCGCAGCCGGCTCATCCGGCTCATCGGCCAAGGGCGCATCAGCGCCACCACGCGCGCCATGGACGACGCAGGTCACCGCGTTTCGCGTTACCTGCTCATGCAGCTTTTCGTGAACGTAACCTACGGAACGGTCATCGCCATTGGCCTGTATTTTATCGGTGTGCCCAATGCCGTGCTCTGGGGCGCGTTCGGGACGGTGCTCCGGTTTATTCCTTACATTGGGCCGTGGATAGCCACGATTTTCCCCACTATTCTCGCCCTAGCTGTCTCGCCTCACTGGTTGATGCCTTTGCTGACTATCGCGCTATTCGCCTTGCTCGAATTGCTCCTCAACAACGTGATGGAACCATTGCTCTACGGGGCGCATACGGGCGTTTCATCCATCGCATTAATTATGGCCGCAGTGTTCTGGACGTGGATGTGGGGGCCGCTCGGCCTAGTGCTCGCGACTCCGCTCACCGTATGTCTCGTGGTCATGGGGAGACATGTCCCACGCCTGAGTTTTCTCAGTATCATTCTTAGCGATGAAGAAGCGCTCACTCCCGCCGAGGATTGCTATCACCGGTTGCTCACGCCCGGGGATCGCGACGAACTCGAGCTGGTCGAGGCTTATTTGAAAGCGAACTCACTGACCGCGCTTTATGACACCGTTTTCATCCCGGTGCTCACCGCTGCGGGGACAGATGCCCGCTCGGACTTGCTGGACCCCGAACAGCTCGTTTACGTGGAGCAAAGCATGCGCGACATCATCGAAGACCTGGGCACCCGTCCTACGGTCCCAGCGAAGATGGCGGAGGACTCAGCGGAGGCGGTTGATGGCAAAGTGACAGCCCCGGAGCCTGCACAAGCGCCGGACTGCCGAATTTACTGCCTGCCCGCGCGTGCAGATCGCGATGAGCTGGCCGGCACCATGCTCGTGCAACTCGCGCGCCAGCAAGGCTTCGGCGCTCAAAATGCCGCGGCTCAACTCGTCGCGGGCGAGTTGCTCGTGCTGGCTGAAAAAGCAAACGTCGATGTGGTTTGTATTTCAGTCGTGGCTCCGTCCACCGTCATCCACGCGCGCTATCTTTGTCTGAAATTGCGCGCGTTACTGCCGAAACAAAAAATCGTGATCGGCCTCTGGGGTGCAACCGAAGATCTAATCGAGGCCACGAGACGCTTGCGCGAGTCAGGTGCCGATGAAGTGGTCACCTCGCTGGCGGATGCACTCGTGAAAATTGCCAAGCTCGCACCGCCGCTGACCGAAGAGATGACGCCCGCGCCGATTCCAGCAGACGAGGAAGAGCGTCTCGCCGCCCTCTTCGAACTGAACCTGCTCGACACGGAAGCGGAGCCCGTCTTTGACCGCATCACCGCAAAGCTCGCGCGTGTCTTCGAGGTGCCCATCGCCCTCATCACGTTCGTTGATCGCGACCGGCAGTTTTTCAAATCCCAAACCGGTCTTTCCGAGGATCTCGCCAAAGCGCGCCAGACGCCGCGCAACGTCTCCGCATGCGGACATGTGGTGGCAAAAAATCAAGTGATGGTCATCGAAGACCTGGCGCGCGACCGCCGTTTCGCCAACAACCCATTATTCAAAGAACACGGGATTAGATTCTACGCCGGCGTTCCGCTCCTCGCGCCCAATGGGCAGCCCATCGGCTCGCTCTGCCTGATGGACATGAAGCCGCGCCAGGTCACCGAGCGTGAAAAGCGCCTGCTTCAGGAATATGCCAACGAAGTCATGGAAGAAATCGCGCGCCGGGCACCCGCGCAGGAAAAATCCAGTCCCACTGCAACAGATACCCCGCCTCCTTCCTGACCCATGCCTTCCCCTTATTCGTTCCAAGTGTTGAAAGAGGCCGCGTCAGAGTGGGTTGCGGACGGCGCGATGCGCCTCAGTTCATCGCTGGCGTATTACGCCATCTTCTCGCTCGCACCACTACTTATCATCGTTGTCGCCATAGCCGGGTTGTTCTTTGATGAGGAAGCAGCTCGCGGCCAATTAGCGCAGCAGATTGCCACCTTGGCAGGCAAGGGCGCAGGAGAAGCGATTCAGTCGGCGGTGCATTCCAGCGCATCGCAAAAATCCACCGGAGTGCTGGCCACGGTCCTCAGCACGGCCTTGCTGCTCTTTGGAGCCTCCACCGTATTTGCCGAACTGAAAGACTCCCTCAACACAATTTGGGGAGTCGTCGTGAAACCCGGTCGGCCCTTTCTAACGCTGGCGCGGGATCGTTTCTTCTCCTTCTCTATAGTTCTGGCCGTGGGCTTCCTGCTTCTTGTTTCCCTGGTCATCAGCGTCCTTCTGGCGGCGCTGGGACAATATATGAGCGGTCGCTTCCAGTTCCCGACGGCAGTCTGGCAAGCTTGGGATTTTCTCATCTCGTTCGTCGTGGTAAGTTGTCTCTTCGCCATGATCTTCAAATTAATGCCCAACGTCCGCATCAGATGGCGCGACGTGTGGCTGGGTGCAGTTTGGACAGCTCTGCTTTTCACACTGGGCAAATTCGTGATCGGCTATTACCTCGCCACCAGCAGCATCGCCTCCTCGTTCGGCGCGGCAGGATCCGTCGTGATCGTGCTTATCTGGATATACTACTCAGCTTGCATCTTGTTTTTCGGTGCCGAGATCACAAAAATCTACGCACGCAAATTTGGCTCCGGCATCGTGCCGAACAGTCACGCCGTGCTGATTGATGATCTGCTCCGGGAGCGGTTGGGGCTGACTCACGCCATCATTGATGCCGCATCCACGCCCCCGAGCATCCCGCAGGCGACCGATACTTCGCCCGAACCCAAAGCTCCTTAGTTCAGAACTTAAATGGTTGCCGTCCACTACATGCCCCATCGTGAACATGAATGTAGCCGTGGGGTTGAAACCCACGGCTACCATTAATTACCGAGCAGTAAAAACAGGCCCTGCTGCGGCTCTAATATTAATTTACTGCGCAGATTCTCATGCCGCAGTCCGACCTTTGGTCAAAAGCCGGTAAACCATCAGAAGCAAGATGGCTCCCACCACAGAGGCCAGAAAGCCCGCGGGTTGACCTTCGGTATACCATCCAAGAGTGCGACCCAAAAATCCTGCGATAAGTGCTCCCACGATTCCAATCAGAATCGTGACAATGAATCCGCCGGGATCTCTGCCGGGCATCAGGAACTTTGCGATTGCTCCAACAATAAGACCAATTAATAACATCCAAAGAAAACTCATAATATGTATAGTAGGTTAGTTATTTTATCAATTGTGCCATCATTGGCATGCCCACTGCTAAATGGGCGAAAGTATAACATCATATCTAATGTCTATTGTCCACGCTGATGCTGC
>JAYVZW010000350.1:0-12713 GCA_043783015.1 Verrucomicrobiota bacterium | reverse complement strand
TTCTGTTTTGCTCATGGCACCTGAATGCAGCGCCTGCCAGGCCTAACATTGTCCTGATCTTCATTGATGACTTGGGCTATGGCGACATCGGACCGTTTGGCTCCACCAAAAACCGAACTCCGAATCTCGACCGCATGGCGAAGGAGGGCATGAAGCTCACTTCGTTCTATGCGGCACCGGTTTGTTCGGTATCGCGCGCCCAGGTCATGACGGGTTGTTATGGACAGCGCGTTTCCATTCCCGGTGTGCTTTCCCCCGAGGTGGCGACCGGCATCAGCAAAAACGAACACACCGTCGCGGAACTGATGAAGGCTCAGGGCTACGCCACCATGTGCATCGGCAAATGGCATCTCGGTGACCAACCGGAATTTCTGCCCACGCGGCATGGATTTGACAGCTATTTCGGACTGCCTTATTCCAACGACATGATGCAAAAGGCCAAGGTCAACGGCCAGAGCGTCGTGCCGCTCATGCGCGATGACAAAGTGATCGAGTTGCTGGCTGGCGATGATCAAGATCATCTTACCGAGCGTTACACCGATGAGGCATTAAAGTTCATTTCGAAAAATAATGACCGACCATTTTTCCTCTACATCCCCCACACTGCCGTGCATGTGCCGCTTCATCCGGGCGAGAAATTTCGTGACCAATCAAAGAATGGCCGCTACGGCGACTGGGTCGAAGAGGTGGACTGGAGCGTCGGTAAAGTGCTCGATGCCTTGCGTGAATCAAAGCTGGCCGACAATACGCTCGTCATCTTCACCAGCGACAACGGCCCCTGGCTCAACAAAGGCGACCAAGGTGGAATTGCCGGACCGCTTCACGGCGGCAAAGGCAGCACCTGGGAGGGTGGTGTGCGCGAACCGACGATTGCGTGGTGGCCCGGAAAAATCGCGCCCGGATCTGTGAGTGATGCCGTCGCCGGTAACATTGATTTCTTGCCCACGTTTGTGACTCTGGGCGGAGGGAAAGTGCCTGCCGACAAGAAGATTGACGGCAAGGACATTTCGCCGCTGCTGCTTGGGCAGTCGAAGGAATCGCCTCGTGAAGCGCAATATTTCTACCGCGAATACAATCTGCAGGCCGTGCGCGTGGGTCAGTGGAAACTGGCGATTGCGGCGCAACGCGAAGGCATGGGAACCTTTGGAACCCTGGAGCAAGCCTCTCTCGAAAAGCCCCGGCTTTACGATCTCGACACCGACATCGGCGAGCGCGCAGATGTGGCATCGGCTCATCCCGATGTGGTGGAGCGTATGAGAGCTATCGCGCTCAAAATGGCCGCCGAACTCGGCAACGGCAATCCCGGCCCCGAAGTGCGTGAAGCCGGCAGGGTTGCCAATCCAGCCATGCTCTATCCGGTGGAGCCAAACGTGAAGAAGTAACTTTTTTAATAGGCCATCGATGATAGATCGCTAAATGGCCGAATGAACCGGCTTTTCACTTCTGTAACATCATGATTGGCAAAATCCAAAGAGACGCCATCTTGCGGGCTCCTCGCGGATTATTTTTCCATGAAAAACCTCCTCTCCATCGAAGCTCTCACTGAAAGAGAGATCACTGACATCGTCGAACACGGCGCCGCGCTCCGGAAAAACCGGACGACATCGCCACAGGTTCTCAACGGCCAGTGCTGGGCGCTAATCTTTAACAAGTCCTCCACCCGCACTCGTGTGAGTTTTGAGGTCGGCATCCGGGAACTCGGCGGCAGCGTCATGTTTCTCAGTGGCGCGGATACGCAACTCGGTCGCGGCGAACCCGTGAAGGACACCGCGCGCGTGCTGGGGCGCATGGTGCATGGCGCGGTTATCCGGACTTATGCGCAGGCTGACGTGGAAGATTTTGCCGGCTACAGCGGTCTGCCGACCATCAATGCCCTCACCGATGAAGAGCATCCCTGCCAGATTCTCGCGGACTTGCAGTTGATGCACGAGCAGCTCGGAGGCTGGAAAGGTCGCCGGGTTTGTTTCCTGGGCGATGGTGATTGCAATGTCGCGCGCTCTTGGATGTGGGCCGCTGCCAGACTGGGTTTTGAACTGAACATCGGCGCGCCCAAGTCCTTCCAGCCCACTGGCGAGTTCGTGGAAAAACTCGGGGCCGCACATGTGAAGTTCATTGATGATCCGCAAAAAGCCGTCGCCGGGGCTGACGTAGTTTACACCGATGTCTGGGTCAGCATGGGCAAGGAGGAGGAAAGCATCAAGCGCCTCCAGGCTCTCAAGCCTTACCAAATCAATACCTCACTCATGGAACATGCGGCGAAGGATGCCATCGTCATGCACTGTCTGCCGGCCTATCGCGGAAAAGAAATCACCGACGAGGTGCTGGAAAAACACGCCTATGTCATTTTCCAAGAGGCGGAAAACCGGCTCCACGCGCAGAAGGCCATCATTGTCTGGATGCTGCGGCGATAGCGAATTAATCCGCGTTTCACTCCTTCGCTACCTCGGATGGATAGCTAGGATAAGTCACATTTTTGAGCTTCTGGTTCTGGAGCCAGCGTCGGAATTCCTCCGCCTCTTTCGGGTTGCTCCATGAGATGTGATTTGCGCTGCCTTCCACAATAGTGATCCGGTGCTCTACGTTCAGGTTTTTCCAGATGGCCAGCTCCCAACGAATGTCCCGCCAGTAGAGCGAAGGGTCTTTTTCATGAATAAACTGCCACACCGGAGCTACGTTTGCCTTGCGAAACAGAATGCTGAGGTGGATCCCGAAATTCGGGCCAGTGGTTGAGTTATGAGTTTATGGTGTTTGCGGGTTGGATCAGACAACCCAAAACCCATATGGAAAAGTGAAAGCCAAACGCAAAAGACATGAACCTCAGTTCAAGGCCCGAGTGGCTTTGGAAGCCATCAAAGGCATCAAGACCGTCCAGCAGATTGCCAAGGAGTTTGACGTGCATCCGGTGCAGGTGTCGGACTGGAAGAAGAAGCTCAACGAACACGCCAGCAGTGTGTTCGACACCGGGAAGGAGCGGGAGCAGGAGGACTTTGGAGAGGAGCGCACGGCGCTGCATTCCAAGATTGGAGAACTCAGCGTGCAGGTGGATTTCCTGGCAAAAAAATCCAGGCAGCTCGGCGTGTGGAGCGGGCTGCCGAGCTCATCGAACCAAAACACCCGGGGCTGAGCATGAGAACGCAATGCAAACTGCTGCGAGTATCGCGCTCCAGTCTGGACTGCGTGCCGGTGGGCGAGAGCGAGGAAGATACGCAGCTCAAGCGCTTGCTTGATGAACTGTATCTACGCGACCCCTGCCTAGGCACCAGACGGCTGGTCACGGTGCTGGAGCGCGATCACGGGCAGAGGGTCAATCGCAAGCGTTTGCAACGTCTGCGTCGTGAGATGGGCGTGGAGACCATCTACTGCAAGCCGCGCACGAGCATCCCGGACAAATCGCACCGCATTTATCCCTGTCTGCTGCGCGATCTGAAGGTCACCAGGCCGGATCAAGTTTGGTGCGCCGACATCACCTATGTGCCCATGCCCCGCGGCCACGCCTACCTGTGTGCCGTAATGGACTGGCATACGCGTTGTGTGCTGGGCTGGGCCGTGAGCAACACGATGGACGTGTCGCTGTGCCTGCTGGCGCTGGAGCGAGCCCGCGCCCGCGCTGGCTGTGTGCCTGAGATATTCAACACCGATCAAGGCAGCGAGTTTACCAGTCAGGAATGGACGTCGAAGCTCGCAGGCTGGGGTGTGAAGATCAGCATGGATGGGCGTGGCCGGTGGATGGACAACGTGTTCATCGAGCGGCTGTGGCGCAGCATCAAGTATGAAGAAATCTACCTGAGAGAACACGCCACGGTGGTCGAGCTTGAGCAGGGCGTGGAGCGCTGGGTGAAGCACTACAACACCTGGCGTCCGCACCAGACGCTGGAGAACCTCACCCCCGCCGAGGTCTGCCGCCCGAAGCCGGCATCGCAAATCAAATCCAAGGAGATGAAGAAAGCCGCATGAATGACGAAACCAGGAACCAGTGGGTGGCGGCGACCGATTTTTGGGTTCTTACGCTCCGGTTGCGCTCCAGAACCCAAAAATCGAGGCACAAGCCCTTGCGAAGTCACCCGTGAACCGCTAATCAATTACCCCAAGCCGTGAACATCATAGCTTAACTACCCGCAAAGCTGGCCGAAGGACGGGGTCCAACTCAAATCCTGGCAACTTATGAGAAAAAAAGCCATGAAAACAAACTATCAGCCTGTTGTAATCACTTTCATAATCTTGCTGCTTTGTGGCACCGTCTTCTGGTTTAATAACCAGTCGGGCCATCCAAGGCAATATGTTGATTCTGTGAAGAATAATGCTGATGCAGCACCTCCAAATCAAGGGGCAGCCAGCCCGCCTGCTCTCACAGCCAGTCCAGAAACCAAGTCAGATACACAAAACAAATCTGTCACCATGTCGAAGGTTGGAGCGGAAAGTCAGAATCAAACAAATCAAAAAACGGACTCAAACTTTCCTATCAATGACAAAATCGAACTTCCTTTCATTGGAGTAGTTCCATGCCACATGCGCGAGGAGCAGGTGGAATTTGACGGTAAAGGAAAGCGCTTAAAATGGCCCTTCAAGATGTATTATCTCGCGAATGGCATGTTTGTCCGCGCGGAGTTTGTTAAACCTGGAACTATTATGTATCAAGAAGGCACTTATGATCAAGTCAAAATGAAGACCAATATAATATATGAAGCGACACCCAAAGAACTTGAAATAGATTACAGAGTTTCAAATGAAAAATTGCTTGATTTCCCAGAAAAAGCAGCCCAGGCCTCGATTAGTGTCGTATTGAAATATCTCTATGACAATGAACCCCTCGATGAGGCCACAAAAATTGATATCACCTAGATCATTCTAAAAGACTCCGATGATAAAATCAAGCCGTGTTTTATAGCGAACATACGGGGTGTTTCAGCTGGCGGCATGTTACGCGCACCTCAAGATGATGAATCATTCAAAAAGTATCGAATCCTGCTTACTCCCGAAGGGATAGGCTGGCAACAGGATAATTTATTATAAGAGATGCCACCCCCGCAGCTAGCATCCACGGCTGCAGCATGGCCAGCAGGCGGTAGGAGCTGTTCATGTGCCAGTCCAGCGGCAATGTCGAGAACAAATAGGTGACGCAGAATGCGGTTATGAAGGCCAGGCCCGCCAGCAGCATCAGGCGAATGCCGCGCTGCTGCCAGCATGCCGCTCCACGCAGGCTGGCCGCGCCCAGAACCACCTACCACCACCAGGCATAGGTTCCACCATGCAGTTTCATTAGGTCCAGCAAGTGTTGGCAAACCATGGAAACGACCTGTGCATTTTCTGTTACACTCCGGCCAGTGAATGCTGACAGTGAATGCTGACAGTGAAAAATCACCCAACCCAACGCTTGTGCCCGCCAGCCATAAGCGCCACGGGATGATCCAGAGCATTGCGCCCGTCAATGAGGCCGCGAGCACGCCACGCCTGCCATCCCGCCTCGCCAGAACCACCCATAATGCAGTTACTGTTAACCAGATAAGCATCCCATCCGCCTTGATCCATGCGCACGCGCCCGACAACAGGGCGCCCGACCAAACCTGCGCGTGTCCGTCGGCGCAATGAAGCTCCATTCTATGCGGTTGATCCACCGTTTCCGCGCCAGCACGGGCATCATTTTGAGCCTCGTGACCTCGGCAGCTACCAGCATCGGAGTTTTCATCAAAGTCATTCTCCAATGAAGCCACGAACAAAAATAGCCCAGAGAGCAAGGCCACATTAAGAAGCGCTTCTTGATAAAACTCCGTGAGATAAAACAACGATCCCGACGTGCCCAGCGGCAGAAATCCCACGCCCCAGGCCAGTATCTTCGGCAACCCGCGTCCGCGCAACCAAGCGGCCACCAGCACTCCGGCAGCGCCCAGCCACATTCCCTGCGTGATGCGCCCCAAATGAATATCCGCCTCTCCCATCCAGGCAAAGAGCCACTCTAACATCATCGCGCCGCCCAATGGATAAGATGGCGCATGGAGCCGCCAGCTCTCCCCTCCGGGGAAAACGCCCGGTATGCCACCTGCAAGATAAAACGCCTTGGCCTTGATGCCGTAATGCCCCAAATCTGGAACGCCATTGGCATCACTGCTCAATGTGACCCATGCACCGAACACCGCGAAGATCATCCAGCTTGCCGCCAGCACTGATTGCCAAACGTAATCGAGCGTGACCAGAGATGGCACTGGGTCACGCGCTCGCACGGCATGGCCTATCCACCAGCCACCGCCGAGCAACAAGGCACTAATGCCAAGTGGTTGCCATCCCACAGGCAATCCCACCAATAACCATCCCAATACGAAAACACTGCACGCCAATGCACCTGTGACCAAAGCGACCACACCAAGTGCCACGCCTCGCAGCCATTCCAAAGCCAGATTCCGTAGCATTAACCATCCCGCATCATCCAAACCGCGCAGGCAGCGATGATGAATGCGAGCCTTCGAGCAACTTGGGCGAATGGCGGCCATGCGGGAGAAATCAGCAAGGGCACGTCCTGTGAATAGCGTGCGTATTTTCCATCATCCACTCCACTGCCCGGTATGTAGCGATAAACTTTAGCCGCCCATTCATCATAGACACATTGCCAGTCATCAGGAAGGGGTGGTCTGCCAATCGATTCATTGCTCAAAACTACATTGGCACCGGATCTAGTAGGATCGTCCCCGCTGACCAATGTGGCCCCGCGCGGCAAAAACCAGCCCGCCATTGCGCCAAGATTCCTCCAGTCCGGGATGTTCTCAATTCCAGCGCCCGAATACACCATGACGCGATCTGCTGCTTTTAGATAAACACCTCCGCGCTCAATGGCCTCTGCCACACCATCGTCGCCACGCCACACTCCGCTTCCGCGCACCATGCCCCACTTGGAGTAAGCCTTCTGAGTTTCTATCACGGTCCGTTTTACATCTGGCACCACAATCCGCCAAGCCAGAAGCAGCAAGTAAAGACCAAGAGCCAGCAAACGCAACCAAAGCCGCAATTCAGACGATGTGGAATGCCCCGGAAAGTTTTCATAAAATGACAGAAATAATACTTTTATGCCAATGCTCGCTATTAACCAGATGGACACACGCAAATGCGAAAATACAGCAATAAACTGCAGAAGGTATTGCCTGACAGATTTTCGTTTCAATGCTTAATACTTATTGACTAATCGAAAAAGTTTAGCAAACGTAAGTGGTTCGTTTACGAGGATTCGTTTCGGCATCAACTCTCCCCAGTCATGTTCCTCGCCCTTTTTAAAGCTCGCATCCGGCGGCACGCGAAGCAAATCTTCACTGAGTTGCTGGGTGATGACTACGACGGTGAAGTTTTTCTCTGTGGCGGAGCCTTCAAGCCCTTGCTAAAACGCAAACTCCCGATCAACGATTTTGATCTCTGGGTTCGCGACAACACGCAACGCGGCAAGCTTGTCCAGTTCTTGCTTAATCGTGGCGCAACCATTGCGCGAGATTTCGTCCCCTATTGCATCAAGCTCCGCCTGGACGGGCGCATCATCGAGATCACTTACAACAATGTGGACGATAGGAGTCTGGAAGATGTGCTCAACACCTTCGACCTTGCTGTCTGCGGCATGGGCGCGCGTTTTGCGTGCAATCGCGTTGCGGAAGTTTTCGTCAGCCCTGAGTGCTGGAATGCCATCCGTCATCGGGCCGTGCGCACCGTGCCCAGCTACATGTGTTTCCTCAGCATCCAGCGCGCAGCCAGTCTCGTTCGCACACTGCATCGCATGGGTCAGCAGGCGACGGAGCTGGGATACGAAGTGGACACGGCGCATGAACATGCGCTTTGGGAAATATTTTGGAGTGATTTCTCCGAAGATGAGCGGCGCGCTGCGGTGGATTTGTATTTTGAAACCATGGTGGCGCACAATGGCCGCTGCGACCAGAGATTGATGCGACGCGCCATGGTGGGCTTCACTCCGCCCATGACGGAAGCATTGGAGCAAGCTCCTGTAACTCATCTCGTTCCCCATCCAGCCTGAGCGGATTTTAGCGAGCTTGCAAACTGTGCGCCACGCTCCATGATGTCGCTCGTTTTTCAAAATGAGCAGCAAGCGTGTCATCCTCAAATTCGGCTCCGGCATCCTCACCCGCACAGACCGGGCTGAGATGGATCAGGTGCAGATCGCGCGACTGGTAGAAGGCATTGCGGAATTGAAACGGCGCGGACACTCCGTGGTGGTGGTCAGCAGCGGCGCGGTTGCCTCCGGTCTGAAACCGATGGGACTCAAGGAACGCCCTGAAGAAATCGCCACGCTTCAAGCCTGCGCGGCAGTCGGTCAGACGCATCTCATGCATGGCTACGAAAGTTTGCTCCGGGGCTATGGCCTGCACGTCGCCCAGCTGCTCCTTACCCATGATGATCTCGAGAACAAAGACCGCGCTGCGCGGGTGAAGGCCACTTTGCTCCGATTGTTGGAGTTCGAGAACGTGGTGCCTGTCATCAATGAAAATGACTCCGTCGCCGTCGAGGAGCTTCGCTTTGGCGACAACGACAATCTCTCCGCGCGCGTCGCCGTGCTCTGGGGCGCGGACCTTCTCATCCTGCTCACCAGCGTCCCCGGACTCATGAACCTGAGCGATGATGGCAAGGTGGACATCGTTCCGCTGGTCGCGGATGTGGACAGCGTGCTGCACCTTGCCCAAGAAGAAAAAGGCAAGCACTCGGTCGGCGGCATGCCCAGCAAACTTCGAGCCGTGCGCGAGGCGGTGACGGGCGGTGTCGAATGTGTTATCGCATCGGGCCGCCATCCCGAGCAGCTCGCCGATCTTGTCGAGGGAGCCGGATCTTGCACTCGCTTCCCTATTAAATAAAAACCCACGTTCATGTCTGTCGCAGTCCTTATTCCCGCGCTCAAGCCAGCCCGCAGCCTCCTCGAGGTCATGGATGCGTTGCTGGTCAGCGACAAGGTCGAAAGCCTCATCATCATCAATGACGGCAGTCCTGCGGAATACGACGCCATTTTTCAGGAAGCGGCCAATCGCCCGAGGACCGTGGTGCTGCGTCACGCTGTGAACCTTGGCAAAGGCGCGGCCCTGCGCACCGGCATGAATCATTTTCTCTGCCACGCCTCGTCCGGTTGCGTTCTCGTCACTGCCGATGCCGACGGCCAGCATCTTCCCCAGGACATCTTGTCCGTGAGTGCTCAGGCCGAGAACAACAGCCGAGAACTGGTCATGGGCGCGCGCGCCTTCTCCGGAGACGTTCCGCTGCGGAGCCGATTCGGCAACGACCTCACCCGATGGATTTTCCGCGCCCTCATCGGCATCAAAGTCACCGACACCCAGACCGGACTTCGCGCCATTCCTCGCGCACTCATGCCCGTATTGCTCCGCCTGAAAACCAAGGGCTACGAATTCGAGCTGGAGATGCTCATTTGCGCCGCGCGCTCGCGCACTCCTATCACCGCCGTTCCCATCCAGACCGTTTATCTCGACGGCAATCAAAGTTCCCACTTCAATCCGCTGCTCGATTCCATGCGGATTTATTTCATCTTCGCCCGCTTTCTCTCCTCCTCGTTCATCTCCAGTGTTTTGGACTTTGTGATTTTTGCCATCGTCCTGCACACCACCGGCAATCTCGTCGGCAGTATGGCCACGGCGCGCGCGGTATCCGGCACCTTGAACTTCATGGTGAACAAGAACCTCGTTTTCCAGTCCCGTTCGGAGTGGAGGCGGTTACTGGTCAAATACGTCGCCATGGAAATTGTGCTCGGCACCGCAGCCCTGCTCTTTATTCATGCGCTTTGCAGTCTCAGCGGGTGGAGTCCCTATATCGCCAAGCCGCTTGTCGAAATCCTCCTCTTCATCGGCAGTTATGCCGTCCAGAGGAATCTGATTTTCGACATGACGCCCGATGACGATGATGAGTCCCCGGGCAGTGGTGAATGATTTTCGACAAGCCGGCCACCACGGGAACGCAGATCACTGCGTCTATAACCCGCCTTTCTTCAATTCTGTGGCTGGCTTCACATCAGGTTCTGTGCGGCTGATGACGAGGTCACGGCTCAAGAGCCAATACCAGCCCAGGGTTAAAGTTAACAGCAAAAATGAAAGCCAGATGAGCCAGGAGCGCATGATCGGTATTTTGCGGGCGAATAATGGAACGGGCAAGCTGGATTCTCGGCGCCCGGATAAAGGCCAGATACTTATTCCAACAGGCTGCCCATCACCCGCGCCGCAAACCTTGTTGAGAATACACTAATATGACAAAAATGTATTTTGCCAGAAAAGAATACCTGACTATAAATACGAGAATTTCATGGTTTTCTATTCTGCAAACACCAAAAACGTGCCCGCCGCTGGTGGGCAGAGCCACCCATTTCTGGCCCCACTGATTGCGGCAGGCTTTGCCCTCGGACTTCTGTTGGTTCCCGTCATTCACAGCGCGGCCACTGGCACATCAGACATCCCGCCCTTTGATCCCGGCAAATACACCGCCAAAGAACTAGCCACCAGCACCCTGAACGACGGCATCCCGGATGTATGGAAGACCTGATATGGCTTGAGTGTGTTCGACACCACCGTGGCCAATGCGGATTACACAGGCTCTGGCATCATGAACCGGGAGAAATATCAGTTGAACATTTATCCGCTTGCACCGGCTGATCTGCCTGCGCAAGCTGCGTCGGACAAGAAGACATCCAGCAGTGCGAAATCTGCGGCCAAAGATGCGCCCGCAGCGTTTACCTTTACCAACGGCAGTTTCACCAATGTGACGTTGGGCACCAATAACAACAACAAATGGGTCTCCGGTGGAGCCGCCAGCTATCGCGACGGCAAGCATGGGGCTTTCTCATGGAAATTACATTGACTCCACCAAGGGTGGCAAGGTTGATGGCTGGAAGGCTTACAAGGGCAACATCATCGAAATCTGGAAGGCTGAGGGCAGGCAATTTGTGGAACTGGACGCCACTGGCGCAAAAGACTACGGCGTCAGCAAGGATCTCACCGGCATCACCGCTGGAACCTATCTGATGTTATGGGACGAGATGGGGCGGAGCGCTGGCAAGGTCGACGGCAACGCCTACACCGTGATGGTGGGATATGGGCCTCATCCGGCCAAGGCACCCAAGAACAATGAAACGGTCGACAATATCATTGCCCATTGGAACACCGACAAGGCTCTGGCTACGAATGACTGGAACCACAAGGCATGGTCGTTTTCGATCACACCTGAACAACTGGCCGCCGCCAACAACAACGGCGGACTATGGCTGGCCTTCGTGCCCGACGAGAACAGCCTGAACAGCTATGGCACTCTAATAAGCGAGGTGCGCCTCACGCCCATCGAGATAGTCGTTCTTGACCAAGATGATTCCAATCATTCACAACTTAGAGGAAGTCCTTCAGACCTTCCAGTTGAAGACGGCTTGGTTTCTGACAGCGTTGTTAGAACAGCGGCTGTTGTTCCCATAGATCCAGACCCTGAATTTGTGACAACGCAATTCAAACCAACAGCAGAGCTTAAGGTTGTAAAATTTGAAGACTCTCTTGGGGAAGGAGCAATCCCGGCAATAACGTTTCAACGTGAACCGGACCATTTCAGAATAAGATTGTCCGGGGACGCATTCAAAGACATGAAAAACTGTTTTGTCGCCGTGCAGTCTTCTGACAACAGCGGTCTTCCAGACACCACAGCCAAAACCTCACAATTGAAATGGAATGCTTATCATACATGCCTGCTGTCGGAACCAATGCGGCTTGTTAGCGACTACGATGATCGTAACGAAGCCCGTGATGATAAATTTAACCTATTACGAAATCGTGTTATTGTAGTTTCTGCTGGTGGTAAGGTTGATATCAAATCGATCACGCTGAACGGCATTAAGCATGACTTAATGATGTCAGTTCCATTGAAAAAACTTAAAAAAACTATACCCGTTACTGTGAAAATACTGAGCAACTCTGGCGGCGACAATGTTGATGCCACAAATGTATTAGCACTCGCGATGGAGGACATCAACCGCGCTAACGAGCGCCTGTTACAAGTTGGCATACAAATTGACGCCACCCCTCAAATCATACCAGCACCGCCAGCTTTACAAGGTGGCCCGATCATTTCGTGGGCGGCCCATGGCACTGCCGGCGTATCAGACGACGAGAAAAGCGTCTCTGCGTTGGGGACGCCAGGAAATGCTGAAGATATTGTTGTCTTCTATGTTTATGGTATCAAAGAAGAAGGAACTACTACGGAAGTTAGCGGCATTGCCAGACACACGGGTGCGGCTGCTTATATAAACAATGCGTATGTTTCATTTCATAGACATAAGCCATACACCCTTGCCCACGAACTTGTTCATCTGTTTACAAAAAGGGGCCATTATGCTGGTGTAGAGCCGGGAGACTACCCGCCGGAAGGGCCTCGCCTGCAGCATAAAATTGAACACAATTTGATGGTGAATGGCACTGATGTTGGATTGGGGATCACCTCATCGAAGCGTCTCTATAGAGCGCAAGAAATCACAATTGGCAATGTTCTGAAACTGCCTGCCAACTAGCCAATTTAAGCTTTCCTATAAAACCTTCCTTATTGAAATACAGGCCGTGACACGAACCTTCATTACTATCTGCCAATTAATTATCACTGTTTCATGTTTGGCGGTGCAAATTCTATTCTGTAAAAGTGGCGATCAAATTCGGGGCAGGTTGGTGGGATCCATATTGAGGTAGATTTTTCCGGTGAGCCACTCGTCG
>JAYVZW010000349.1:0-4265 GCA_043783015.1 Verrucomicrobiota bacterium | reverse complement strand
GACACATCGGGATGTTGCCGCAAAACGTGAAGGTCGAGGGCGGCTACAAAAAAAAGGGCAAGACAAATGAAGATGCAGCCCGATTGCTGGAGGACGCTCTGGCGCTGGAAGACGCGGGAGCTTGCGCCGTGGTTCTGGAAAGCATCATGCCGCAGGTCGCGGAAAAGATTTCAGTGTCGCTGAAGATTCCCACCATCGGGATCGGCGCTGGTTCCGGCTGCGATGCCCAAGTGCTGGTGACTCACGATTTGATCGGAGCTTATCCGTGGTTCAAGCCCCCATTTGCTCAAAGCAGGGCGAATGTCGCGCAAGAAATCACGCGCTCAGTTCGCGAATATGTCAGCGTAGTGAAAGCCGCAAATCAAGCTTGAGCAGTGCTGCTGCGACTTGCGAAGAGAGGAATGGCGGCGAATCGACGGAAGATGGCTTCGGCGTTGTAGAGTGCCAGCAGTAGAAGCGAACCCGCGAGATCTGCGGCGAGTGAGTTGCGGAAGAACATCCATGTCGGAGGCGCGCCCGGAGTGCCGATGGTGAGGGATTGCCACCAGCCGGAGATATTTTTAACGTATACCGGATTGGTGAACCAGGAAACGCTGTTGGTCACGAGATAGAAAATCACGCTGCAAGTGAGAGCACCCAGCAGGGTATCGATAACTCCAGCGCGACCACGCAAACGCGATCCCCAATATGCGGCTCCGGCATAGCAGGCGTAGGCCAGGAGAACTTCCGGACGGCCTTCCGTTAGCGGCCACCAACTGGCATTTTCGCTGATCAAATCAACGCCGAGCAGCAGCAGCGCCCAACTCCACCACGGTAAGGGTTTTGGGAAAACGATGGTGCCAGCAAAAGCCAGGGCCATAAGCGGGGAAAAGTTTGGCAGACCCTCGATGATGTGGTGCTGCGTGAGGACTCGGAGCACGAGGACAGCTAACATGAAAACAAGGGGTAGCCAGGCTTGTGGCGAACGGGAAGAAAGGGGGGCTGATGACATGTGGAAAGAGAGTGCAAAACAGAATGAGGGACAAGCCGAGATTTGTCTAATTAAAACATAGACAAGAATTTTCTACGCGCTAAATGATATTGGATGAAGTCCTGCTCTCACTCCGTCCTCGTTTTTACGCTGACGATATTTTTTCTTTGCTTTAGTCGAGTGGACGGAGCCGTTTCTTTTCTTTTAGCGCAAGGCCCATTTGGCAATGGGGCTACAGTCGAAACTTATAAGTGGCAGGTGAACTATAACAGCGGGCAGTTAGTTACTGGGCAAGATTTGCTTAATGTGGTTTTTGGCGCACCTGTCGATTCAGGAACTGTTTACACGGATGGCTTTGGCGGCACCAATCCCTATTTCGTTTCCAGCAACGGGCAATGGGGCGCTGGGTATATAAGCTTCAATTCTGGTTTGTTTTTGGAGTCGCTCACCATTAGTGGTAAAAAGGTCGCACAGGATATTTCTTATTCTCCCGGATGGAGTTACTACGATGCGGGCGGGACTGACGGCGCCGGGCTAATTTACCCAGACGGCAATTGGTATTACGCTAACTCCGGAACCGGGGCGCGGCAGCTTGCAAATGGAAGTTTCGACGGATTTGTATTTGGCGCTGACAGCGGAAATCCTTTTTACACCCCGCCTTCCATAACGGGTGCTGAAAATATGCCAGCAGCCTCGAATTTCGCCTCTGCCACGCTAATCGTTATCACCCCTGAGCCGGGTAGGCTTGTTTTGATTTGGCTGGGGATTAGCTCCATGGTGTTGCGCCGGCGCCGCACCGATGCTGCACACGGATGATTCTGATGTGAGTAATATAGCACAAGGCAAAACGCGGCGTGAAGGGAGTGCTGGGGTAGCTACCAGTCGTGGGGTTACTTTGATCGAATTGTTAGTTGTGATCACGATCATGGCCCTGCTATCGGCGTTGACTGCCGGTGCTTGGAAATACTTCCGGGGCACAGCCACACGCGCGGTCTGTTCCAATAATCTCCGACAGCTCAGTGCGGCAACTAATCTTTATCTGGGCGACAATAACGGCTTTTTTCCGTCCTATCTTAAGGCGGCAACAGGCGGACGCATGTGGTGGTTTGGACTGGAGACATCATCGGGCGGCACTGCTGAAGGTTCTCGTAATCTCGATGTCACCCAGGGACCACTCTATCCTTACATTGATGAGATTGGAAAAATCGAGGTGTGTCCGGCCTTCAATTACAACAGCGCCCTGTGGAAGCCCAAGTTCAAGGGAGCAAGTTACGCCTACGGGTATAACTGGAATCTCGGCGGGCGCATCGGGGGCACGCCGATGAATGTCGGCACATTGAGCAGCGCTGCGAAGGTGATTCTGTTCGGCGATTGCGGGCAGGTGAATACGTTCCAGGCCCCGGCCAGTGCATCGAATCCTTTGATCGAGGAGTTTTATCTGATTAACGAGACGGACAAGACCATCCATTTCCGCCACAATGGACGGGCCAACATTCTTTTTGTTGACGGGCATGTGGAATCATTCAGGCCATATCCGGGCACCGAGAACACCACCGTCCGGGGCGAGATCACCGGGCGTGTCACGCCTGCGGGAAGTCTGGATATGTTGCGCTGATTAATCCCGATGGCCGAGCACGGCAGTTACATAGGCCCGCACGTCAACATCGTCCCCAGGTGAGAGCTTGGTCTTTTCCACCATCACGGGCATGATTTTTTTCCATTCTGCCGGTGTGTAACTTTTAACCGGTTCGACCGAGTGGCATTTTGCGCAACGGGTAATGTAGATTTCACGTCCCCTGGCGATGGCTATGACTTTGCTGCCGTTCAGTGGCAATCCAAGCATCGCCACGGGTGGTGCCGCCTGTTCCAGGCTGACACAGGCTGGGATTAGCAAAGTCATCAACAGGCACAGCCCACAAATATGCCGCTGCATTTTTTTCATTGGCTGGTGGCGGAGAATGGCTTCCGGTCAGAAGTGGAATCCCATTACCGTGCTCAGTTCAAACTTGGGTTCATCCGGCATATCCGTCACCCGGAACAATCCGGCGGCTGTCAGAAAAAAGTTACCTTTGCGCAGAGAGATATTTGGTCCGACAAAAACGGCGTTTCCACCGGAATGCCGCCAGTCTTCGAGTTCGACTTCATGTTTGGCCTCCAGACCTGCGAAAAAACGCGGATGGAATTGATAGCTTAATCCCAAGGTCTGCTCCAGCACCCCGACAGGTTTTTCATAATGATCCTCCCATTTTGCTTCCAGGATGCCGTTGTAAACCAATATCAGTGGCCCCAGATTTTTTTGCAGAAGAATTTTGCCCTCCAGTTCCAGCTCGCTGTCGCTGATGAGGACTTCACCATAGAGCGCGCTGCCGAGCCAGCTTTTGTTGGGGTCGGTCAGTTGATAAATGGCCTCGATGCCAGAACCGGCCCATGCGGTGGAGCGCTGACCATCTTCCCGCGCGTGCTCGAAATCGAAGAAATACACAGCAAGCTGGAGCCTGTCGGTCACGCCAAATTCCAGTTCCTGACGGAAATGCAGCGAATAAAAACCACGTCCGTGCTCCCAGAATATGCTTTGTTCGTATTCGATGCTGCCACGGGGCGCGGTGGTGGTTTCATAGCTCACGGCAAACCTTCGTTCCGTGGCTTGTGCTGTTAAGCATGACAGGAGGAGGATGAGAATTACAACAGAAAGGTGACGTGAATAGCTCATGACCGCATAGTGTTGCGACTGCGTCTCATTTGCAACAAGAATCTATCGGTTAGCATTTGAAAACTTTATCAATCAGTCGACGCCTGAAAATCGAATGCCTTGCCTAAAACTCACCCCAACACCTGTAAAAAAATACCAGGCAAGCCAGTTTAGTGAATCGGTGACGAGTCATAAACCTGCACGCGTTCCCAGAAGGTTTTGCAGGTGTTGACGAAGCGCTCGTGTTGCGCGCAGTTTTTCTGGTAATGCTCGTGGTCGTCCAGATTTTTGAAATGGAGGGTCAGCGAGAAATCGAACGAGTGGTCGGTGACGGGGCGCTGTTCGGTGGGCGCGGGTTTGCCGACAAAGCCGTGGATGAGGTAGGGAATTTCCTTGAGCTTGATCAGCTCATTTTCGAAAACGGCGCGTTGTTCGGCGGTGATTTCCTTTTTGAGCCAGAAGAAAACGGTGTGAATCATGACAAGCTATGGGGTTGAGGTTGATGCGGCATTTATCGCTTTTTACTCTCGCTGGAATTAACGTGGACCCGGGGCATCAGGAGGCGGTTGATTTCCGTGATGACATCTCTGGCCCACTGGAGCGCGG
>JAYVZW010000348.1:0-4271 GCA_043783015.1 Verrucomicrobiota bacterium | reverse complement strand
AAGCAAAGGTGTGTCGTGGTCGATGTTGACGAATCGTGCTGCCATTGCTTCCGGTAGCATCAACGCCGTGCTTTGGCAAAGTCCGACAGGCTGCTAGCGTTTTTTCGGCTATTCAAGGAGGAAGGATGAGGGCGGAGGAAGAAGATGGGAGACCTCCGACCTCCCACTCCGTCTTGGCACAAAAAAAGACGCGAATCTCGCGCCTCTTTTTGAATGATTCGGTCCCGGTCGAAGAATCAGCGGGAATACAACTCAACGACGAGTTGTTCGTTCACGAAGACTTCGATTTCTTCGCGCTCGGGAGCGCGATTGACGGTGCCGGTGATCTGGTCGCGATCAACGGTCATCCAGTCGGGCACGACCACACCCTGGGTGAGATCGAGGAAACGGTTGGCCAGTTGCTGGGAGCGGACGGCGGCCCTGACGGCAACGACATCGCCGGGTTTGCATTGAAAGCTGGAAATGTTGACGCGTTTGCCGTTCACTGAAACGTGACCGTGACCGACCATTTGTCGGGAGGCAAAGCGGGTGTTGGTGAAGCCCATGCGATAAACAACATTGTCGAGGCGCAGTTCGAGCATCTGGAGCAGAATGGTGCCGGTTACGCCTTTGCGACGAACAGCTTCCGCGAAGAAACGACGGAACTGTTTTTCCATCAAACCGTAGGTGTAGCGCAGCTTTTGTTTCTCTGCTAGAGCGGTGCCGTAGTCGGAGAGCTTGCGGCGCGTGTTTCGCGGTCCGTGCTGGCCGGGTGGGAAGTTGCGGGTTTCCAGAGCTTTGGAGGGGCCGAAGAGAGCCACGCCGAAGCGTCGGGCGATTTTTTCGCGGGGACCGGTATAACGTGCCATGAGTCAGGAAGAATACAGAATGAAGAATGAAGGAGGTAGAATTTCAGACGCGGCGGGCCTTGGGTGGGCGGCAGCCGTTGTGCGGCACAGGGGTCACGTCTTTGATGACGACGATGTCAATTCCGAGGGCCTGAACGGCGCGGACGGCGGATTCACGGCCTGAGCCGGGTCCCTTGAGACGAACTTCAGCTTCCTTCAATCCGTGGGTCATGGCCTGACGGCAAGCATCTTGGGAGACGACCTGGGCGGCGTAGGCGGTGCCTTTACGGGAACCTTTGAAACCCATCTTGCCCGCACTGGACCAGCCGATGAGGTTGCCGGATTTGTCCGTGACGGAGACCAGCGTGTTGTTGAAAGTGGCGACGACATGAACTATGCCGCTGTTGATGTTCTTGGAACCCTTGGCTTTGACCAGCTTGGGGGCTTCCGCGCCTTCACCACCGATGCTGAGCCAGACACTGGCAGAAACGGCTTTGTCGCCTCCGGTTTTTTCCCCAAGGGAAGCAGCGGCTGGTGCAGTTGGTGCGACGGGCGCAACAGGAGCTGCGGGCGGGGCGGATTCGGCGGGTGCCGGTGCGGGGATGACGGTATCTTCGGCCATATTCAGGAATAAACGGTATTGGAGATGCGGCCGGGTTATACCTTGCCAGCCTTGGCATCAGGATTGCGCTGCACGCCGACGGTCTTGCGCTTGCCCTTGCGGGTGCGGGCGTTGGTCTTGGTGCGCTGGCCACGGACGGGCAGGCCGCGACGGTGACGGGAGGCGCGATAGCAATTGATGCTCATCAGACGCTTGAGGTGGGCCTGAAGCTCACGACGAAGGTCGCCTTCCACAATGATTTTTTTCTCCGCCACGATATGGCTGATTTGCGCCAGTTGCTCGTCTGTCAATTCTCCGGCGCGGATGTTGGGATCAATCCCGGTCTCCGCGAGGATCTTCCGCGTCAAGGACGGGCCGATGCCGTAAATGTAAGGTAGTGAAGCTTCGATTCGCTTCTCGTTCGGGATTTCAACACCAAGTAGTCGGGCCATGATAAGTAATTAAAAAATAACGGTTAACCCTGACGCTGTTTGTGGCGTGGATTTTTGCAGACAATGCGCACGACTCCCTTGCGGCGGACGACGCGGCAGGTTTCGCACAAACGTTTAACAGAGGAGCGGACTCGCATGGGGGATGGTTGAAAAAAAATGAATCCGCTCAGGATGGTGAAGCGGGGAGCCGACATTCCTACCACTCTTCTTTTCGCCCGCAAGTCAGAAATGCTGATTTTTTTCGGAAAATTTACAAGTTGAAGACGTGAGACTAAAGACTGCATTCTGTTCTTGTCTGTGCCATTTACTTGTTCGGATGCGGGATCAGTCCCACGGTGAGGCAGCGGGCTGTGATAAGATATTTTTTGGCCATCTGCACCATGTCTTCTTTCTTGATGCCCTGGATGTCGGCGATCATCGAACGCGCCCAGTCGAGCCGCTCGGGATGTTCCTGGCAATTGCGCAAGACACTCTTGATCCAGTAACCGTTATCGCGCCGCATCTGGGCCATCTGCTGGAGCATGGGTTCACGCGCGCGTTGGAATTCGTCATCGGTGATCCCACCGTCTATCATCGCTTGTCCGATTACGCCAAACATGGGTTTGACCTTGGCGACTTGTTCAGGCTTGAGCGTAGCCATTGCGATCATGTAACCGTAGTCCGTATAAGTATCGCTCGGCACATGATAACTGACCGGGCTGTAAGTCTCGCCCAGTTCCTGCCTGATCTTCAGGCGCAGCCGGTCGTCGAGAATCTGGCCGAGCAACATGAGCCGTCGTGTGCGCTGGATGTCGCACATGTCCGAGGTGGGCCAGTAGGCGAAAGCATAGGCGCGCTGAATCTCGCTGGAGAAATCGAAGTCCTTTTCCTTGGCCTCAGCCGGGAACTTCACCGCGCGCTCCTTCGCGTAATCGGATTTTTTATCGGCGCGTTTCGGCAAAGCCCCAAATGTCGCGCCGAGCAGTGACAAAGTTTTGTCCACATCAATGTCACCCACCACCGCGATTTCCAAATATTCTCCGCGCAGGGCGGGCGTTAGCCACGCTTTCAATTCCGCCTGACTGCGTTGTTCCATGATCTCACGTTTGGGAAAACGGAAACGCTCGTCTCCACCATGAATGAAGCCCACGACTTCATTCTGCATCATGCCCTCGGCGGTGTGCTGAAGCTCGGTGTAGATGGCCTCCAAATTTTTCTTGAACTGCTGGTCGGCGGAATCGCGGTAGCCCGGAGCGACCATGAAGGCGCAGAGCAACCGGAGTTCGTCCATCAAATCACCGGGCGTGGTCTTTCCGGACAAAATGAATGAATCATCGCCCACGGCGAAATCCGTGCCCACTGTTTTGCTGGCGAAGATGCGCCGCAAATCATCCACGCTGTGTTTCTCCAGTCCGCCCGCCTCGAACACGCTTTGCGCGTAGGGAATGAGGCCCGGTTTGTCGGCGGGTGCGGAAAGTTTGCCTCCGCCGAAACTAACGAGAATGCGCACGCCGTTTTTCTCAAAGTCAGTTTTCTTCAAGTTCACGCGCACACCGTTGGCAAATGCCGCCCGGGTGATTTCGAGGTCTTTCACCTCCTCGCGCTTCGCCAGCTTACCTTCTGCGCCAAATTGCGTGTAAGCAAACTCCGCTTTCTGCTCCTGCTGGGGCGCGGCCACCGGCTGTTTGTGGCTTTCCTCGTAGGCGGCCAGGATAGTGGCGCTGGCGTTGTCCAGTTTGAGGTTGCCGCCAATGTAGATGATGAGGTCCTTCGTATCCCAGCTCTTGCGCAGCGCGGCCAGCGATTCTTCCGCCGTGATGGCGGTGAGTTCTGCTTCCACGCGCTTGAAGTCATCCACCGGATCGGTGAAGACGCGATCATCGGCGAGTGCCGTGACAAAGCTGTTCGCGAGATCGGCATTCTTGCGCGTGTCTTTCTGCTCCGCCCGCAGCCGGCTCATCTTGAGAATGGTCGCCTTTCCCTCATCAAACTCCGCGGCGGTGAATCCATGCTCCAGCGCCCGGCGCAATTCCTGTTCCGCAACAGTCAGCGAGGCTTTCCATTGATCCGGTTTGCACTTGATGCTGACTCCGTTGCCTTGCATGAACTTGAGCATTTCAAAATTGTGACTCTCCGCTACCATGAATGGAGAACCGGCCTTTTGCGCGAGTTCAGAAAAGCGCTGGTTCAGCATGGCATCCGCGAGCAGGCGGATCATCTTTGCGCGACGTTTCGCGGCGCTGTCCGGCTCTATGCTCGCGGGCGAAACCGACTCAATGGAAATCTCGGTTGCAGGTGCTTCCATCTCCGTTTTCAATCGCGCAATGATGCCGCGACCGTTGCTCAGGCTTCCGAGAGACGGTTCCAGTGACTCGCCGCGACGGGCCTTGGCGTCACTGAAATGTTTTTTGA
>JAYVZW010000347.1:0-4288 GCA_043783015.1 Verrucomicrobiota bacterium | reverse complement strand
GGTGCCTCTACATCGCCGACTCGAATGAGTTGGTGCAACAGCCCGTAGCAGTCATTCAGCGCGTAACAGGCATTATTCCGGCAGTCGATCAATCGGAGCGCAAGGCAAGCCTGAACGCCGAGATTGTGGTTGCCAGCGCGCAGACACTTTCCAAGAAGGCGCGGCTGGAGCGATACCCGCGCGACCACTTTCACCGAATCGTTTGTGACGAAGCTCATCGTGGCGCAAAACGGGACGCGAAAATCATGGACTACTTCTCCGAGGCGAAGGTGTGCGGCTGCACTGCCACGCCCTTCAAGTCAGGACTGCGCGACCTGTCCGAGTTTTATGAGAGGGTGTGCTACTCAATGCCGATGCTGAACCTCGTGGACGAGGGATTCGCGCCAAAGATGACCGTCCTTCAGCTTCCGGTCGAGGTCGATCTGGAGGGTTGTAAGACCTCAATGACGCCGGACGGAAGGGACTACAACGCCGACGATCTGGACACCAAGATTTCGCCGCACTATGCCGCCATCGCAAGGCTGTGGAAAGAACACGCGGCAAACCGGCAGACCATTGTATTCCTTCCGCTCAAGAAGTCAGCCTTCGAGTTCACGGCCATCTGCCGGAGCATGGGAATCACCGCGCAATACATCGCCGGGGACAGTCCTGACCGCGCGGAGATTCTGGCAAAGTTTGAGGCGTGCGAGTTCAAGATGCTGGTCAACGCATCCGTGCTTTCTACCGGCGTGGATATAGCCACGGCAGACTGCCTACTTTCGATTTCACCCACGCACTCAATGAGCCTCTACCAACAGAGGGTTGGCCGGATCATGCGACCGCTGCCGGGACTCATTGACCACCTTCCAGAGAAGGATCAGGCAGAAGAGCGGCGAGCCATCATTGCCGCCAGCGCAAAACCAGACGCGCTGATTCTTGACCTACTTTTTGAGCACGACACACTTGGCTCGATCCATTCTGGACACCTTCTGGCGCAGGACGAGGATCAGGCAAGGCGCATCTTCGATAAATCGAAGAACGCACTTTCGCCGCAGGACTTGATGGAGTTGGTGAGGAAAACTCAACTGGAAAAAGAGAAGCATCTTGTTCAGGAGTTGGAGCGCGCCGCCAGAAAGAGCAAGGTCTTTGAACCTCATTACGTTGGCATTCTGCTTAACAGCCGGAGCATAGCCACGTTTGACCCCGTGCAACGATGGGAGCTTGAACCAGCCAGTGAGAAACAAGTCGCATGGCTGCAAGCGCGCGGCATAGCTTCCGCAGGAATTACAAAAGGACTGGCGAGTAAGATTTTCACCGAAATGATCCACCGATTCAAGCACGGCATGGCGACACTGAAACAAGTAAGCCTTCTGCGCGAAAGGGGAGTGGAAAACGCCCACCTGCTTTCATTCAAGGACGCCAGCGAGAAGATCGGGAGGGTTCTGGCAAACGCATGAGAGTGAGGCGCTATGGCCGGTTGCTTTTCTGGATAGCCTCCCGAAGCCGGAAGAATCTTGAGCATCTAATAGAACTCGAAGCCTCCGACTACGGCCCGTGGAAATGCACCTGCGAGCAAGTAACCTACCGGCACGTCCCCTGCCATCACATTAAATATCTCCTGAGACGCATCCTAAGACACCCGGCAGACTATCCGACAATCGAGGTGGCGCGGGCAAGGGAACTTGCGAAGCTCATTGAGATTCACGCACCGAAGCCAAGAACAGTCCCATCAGTAGAAGAGCAGCCCAAATTCAGAACTTACACACTCCGATGATACCCCAAAATCAAAAACGCAGAGAAACCAATGGAGATTGCTTGGCCGCGTCCGTGGCAAGCCTCCTTGAGCTACCCATAGAGAGCGTCCCTGACTTCGCGCTCATGGTGGACGACGAGCCGAATCCAAGGTTTCCGAAGTTCTGGCTTGAGCTTCAATCCTTCGTGAAAAAATACGGCTACTTTTTTCTGGAGATGAGGTTGACCAAAAATACTCCATTCATGCCGCTGCCCTATCCGGCGCTGGCAATCTTCATGGGAGACGCCAACAACGGAGGCAGGCACGCGGTAGTCGGCAGGGTGGACGACGACAAGTTCATCCCGATCCACGACCCGTTTCTCCACAGCGGAGGACTGGCAAACATCGAGAGCGTTTGCTTCTTGGTTCCGCTGGATTGCTCCAAGATGACGCTCATTGAGCCGGAAAACATCATCCGGCCCGGATACCACGATACCGATTCCTGCACGTAGCCGCCTCACCAGCACGCCCCTGACTCCAAAAGCACCCAATGCAGCCAAAACGACCATGAGAGCCTACAAACGCCTGAAACTGTGGATTCTTCTCCGCCAACTGGAGCGGGAGCAGACGATCCTCGAATCCCACATCAACTCCAAGGACAGCCCGCACGACCCCCACAAGGCCGACAGGGAGCTTCGCGCAATCATCATCCACAAACACCAGTGCATGAGTGAAATCATCGCGCTTGGAGGGAAGCCGCCCACCACAAAGCTGCGGGTTGTGTTCACGAAAATCAAGAAGGCGAAACTGAAATAAAAGACCTTGCCAAGCACAACTGAATCCGATTAACTTCCATTGAGCATTAAGTGCAGCACATTCCGCATCCCTTTGGTGGGAGCCGCGCTCATGGTAGTTCTCGGTAGGGTGTGCTGCACTTAGTATTCAAACTTCCGAAGTAAAGAGCGGGAGTCACATAAAAACAGCTTGCCCCCGTGGGCGTCCAGATGCCAACTCGCGACGGCTCTCTTTACACTGGATGAACGCGGGGGCACTTTTTTGAAATGAGCATCAGGGTAATGACAGACGTGTGGGCCGAATCGAAGCAGCAGGGCGGGTCGCTTCTGGTTCTTTTGGCGATAGCTGATTTCGCTGACGAGTCGGGAGTTGCGTATCCGAGCGTGGAAACGCTGGCGAACAAAAGCAGACTCTCAGAAAGGCAGACTCAATATGTGCTCAAATCTCTTCAGGATCAGGGTGAACTTGAGGTGATGAAAAACGCAGGCCCGAGGGGGTGCAATCTTTTCAGGGTGCTAAAACTGCACCCCCGCAGTTTGCAACATCGAGGGGGTGCAGTTTGCGACATAAAAGGGGTGCAGCCCACTGCACCCGAACCGTCAGTAGAACCGTCAATAGAACCACCAGTAAGAGAAAACACATCCTCTTCGATTAAATCGAAGAGCGCGGATTTCGATGAATTCTGGAAGGCTTACCCAAGGCACATTGCAAAGGCCGCAGCACTAAAGGCTTTCAACAAAGCCAAGCTGCCCGACATCGTATCGCTCATTGCGGCACTCGAACAGCAGAAGAAGCAGCCCTCATGGACAAGGGACAAGGGCCAGTTCATTCCCCATCCGGCCACATGGATCAATCAGTGCCGATGGGAAGATGAGGTTCAGGTCAGCGGAAAACAGCCAGTGAAAGCAGGTGTAGCATGGTAACAAGAACCTGTGAGTGCGGGAAGGAGTTCAGCTACGATCCTGTTATGGTGGGAGAGCGCGAGATCATACCTCGCAAGTGGTGTTCAGCGTGCATGGCGGCAAGGGTCGAGAATGCAGAGAGGGACAAGGCAAACGAAGAAAAGAAAGACCTCTCCGATAAGTGGGAGAAAATATGTCCTCCACTCTACGACGACACTGATCTCAACAGGCTCAAGCTGTCCAAGCAAGTCATCACCAAAGTCCTCGCATGGAGGCCGGAAACGAAGGGCGTGGCGCTGGCCGGGGAGACTGGAGCGGGCAAGACGAGGCTCATGTTCTACCTGTTGAAGCAGCTTCACTTCATGGGCTTGCCGGTCGTGGCGATCTCCGCCAAGAAGTTCGAGCGTTACTGCCACCAGATGTTCGACAAGGACAACGACGCCAAGGATCACATCAAAAAAGCCTCGACTGCCAAAGTTCTCTTTGTTGACGACATCGGGAAGGAAAAATACACTGAGCGCGTAGAGTCCGAGTTCTACGAGTTGATCGAGCAAAGAACCTCGCATCTCCTGCCGACGATCTGGACAAGTAATTGCAGTGGAGAGGAGCTTGCCGGAATGATGAGCGAGGATCGCGGCATCCCAATCATCCGCAGACTCAGGGAATTCACTGACATAATCACCGTTTGAAAATGGAAAACTCAATCACACAAGGGGACTTTCTTGATCTGCTTCCCAAGATAGAATCAGGATCAGTGGACGCGATAATCACCGACCCTCCCTACGGAACCACGAAATGCAAATGGGACACGGAATTTTCACTTCCGAATATGTGGACTGAATTCAAAAGAATCATCAAGCCATCAGGGGTGATAGTCAGC
>JAYVZW010000346.1:0-4295 GCA_043783015.1 Verrucomicrobiota bacterium | reverse complement strand
TCAATGAAACGGGCAAAAATGATGCGGCTTTGAAGAACTTCAAACGCGCCGCCAGCATCGGCGAGCTGCCCAAGGAAACTCGCGGCATCGCCGTGTTTGGCCTCATCCAGGGCTATTATGGCAAAGGTGATTACGCTTCCGTGGTGGACACTTATGTGGCCAATGCCACCACGCTGCCCAGCGAAGACCTGCGTCCCAAAATGCTGCTCCTCGTGGGCAACGCGCAAAAGCAAAAGCAGTCCTACCGTCAGGCCATCGAAATTTATCTGATGATCGAAAAGCAGTTTCCCGATTCCGCAGAGGCATTCGAGGCCGGATACCAAAAGCTCCTCAGTTTTTATCAACTCAACGACAAGGACATCCCCCAGTTCACCCAGGGATTTGAGGAGCGCTATGCGGACCGCTACAAAAACCACGAATTCATCCTCATGGCCCGGCTCATCCGCGCGGACTGGTTTTTCAGCAAGGGCGATTACACCCATTCCTCGGATGCATTCGTGGGCGTGGACACCCGGCGGGTTCCGGAAAAAGTCCGCGCGGGCGTGCTTTACAAAAAAGGATTTGCCGAATCCGAGGCTGGCAAATGCAACGACGCCATCGCGACCCTCAGTGAATTCATTAACGACTATCCGAAGGACGGCAATATTCCCGTTGCCCTCGCCCAGCGCGGAGTTTGCCAGAAGACAGTGCGCGCCTTTGACAAAGCACTGGCGGATTTCGCGACCATTATCAAAGATCACGCCTCCACCCCGGCGGCGGAAATGGCCTATTATCAGAGTGGCCTCATCAAAGCTGAAACGCGCAACACGGCGGGCATGATCGCAGACTTTGAATCTTTGGTTGCCAAATTCCCCAACAGCGCCGCCGCCAGTGACGCGTGGTTCCAGATTGGACGCGGATACTTTGAACTCAAATCGAAGGAATCATATGCCAAGGCTCTTCCGCCGCTGCGCAAAGCTATCGAACTGGATTCCAAAAAATGGCTGGATAAAGCCAGCCAGCTTCTCATCTCCTGCCAGTATATGCGCGAAGACGTTGATGGGCTGGCCAAGGAAGTCGATGTTTATCGCGATGCCAATAAAGATGCTGCCATCTCTCCCGCCGTGCTGACCTTTCTCGGACTGCGTTATTACGAACGGAACAATTTCCGGGCCAGCGCCATTTACCTGGCCCGCGCTTCCACACCATCCAGTCCGGATGAAACCGATCCTGCTGTCTGGAATTACCTCGGTCTCGCCGAACTCGAAAACGGCAACCACGAGAATTCCGTCCGTGCGCTGGACAATTATCTTGCCAAAACACCGGAGGGAGCCGGACGCGCCAAGGCCCTTCTCGGAAAAGGCCGGGCCCTTCTTGCCCTCGGAAAATTCGACGAGGCCACCCAATGCGCCGCAGACAGCCTGCTCTTCGTCAAAGAGGGGAAAATTCGCGCCCAACTCCAGATTTTGCAGGGTGACATCGCCTTGACCCATGGCGATGCACTCATCGCGGCCAATGAAAAAAACGCAGCCATCACGGAATGGAGGAAAGCCGCTGGCAACTATGTCGTGGTCAGCCAGATTTTCGTGGATCCGCAAATCACTCCTGAAGCGCTCGACAAGAGCGCAAAAGTTCTCAACAAGCTTGGCGAGAAAGACAAGGCCGAAAACTTGCGCAAACAACTTTCCAGCAAGTATCCCAATTACAAAACGAACTAGGTCCGGCTTACATCGCCGTCTCGTAGAGCTTCACAAAATCTGCCTCGGTGACATCACGCGGATTAAACTTGGCCGTCCATTGTGATGCGGCTTCATGTGCCAGCAGAGGAATTTTTTCGCGCTCCACGCCACAGGCGGCGAGCGTTGACGGCAGTCCTGCCTCGATGACCAGGCTGGTGATGCGCGCGGCGAGATCGCCATGGAAGAGATTGCGATACTCCAGCGCGGCATCGACAAGCGCGGCGTTAAAATGAATCACATGCGGCAGCATGAGGCCGACGGCGTGACCGTGGACGATGTGATAATTCGCCGTGAGCGGATTCGCGCAGGAGTGCGCCGCGCCGAGCATGGAGTTTTCAATCGCCGTTCCGGCAAAGGCAGCACCCAGCAGCATGAACCCGCGCGCCTCGATGTCGTCCGGGTCTCGCAGCACGCGCTCGAAACCCTCGATCAAAAGACGGAACGCCTCGCGGGAATACATCAGGGAGACGGCATTGCGTTTCTTTGTCACCGCCGTCTCAATGGCGTGTGCGATGGCATCAATGCCGGTGAGCACGGTCACGAGGCGCGGCATGGAAACGGTCAGTTCTGGATCAAGCAACGCGACTCGCGGCGCGCACTTGGGATCGCCGCAGGCCATCTTTACATGTGTCACTTCATCGGAGATGAGCGCGAAACTCTGGCACTCGCTTCCAGTTCCGGCGGTGGTGGGAATCGCGATGAGCGGCAGCATCGGTTTCGTGGCCTTGCTCACGCCCCAGTAATCCTGTATCCGCCCGCCATTGGTCAGAATAAAATTGCAGCCCTTCGCGGTGTCCATGCTGCTGCCGCCGCCGAGCCCGATGATGAGGTCGGCTCCAAAGTCACGCGCCGCCGCTACACAGTCATCTACATGCCGTGTGGTCGGATTTTCATGCACACGATCAAACAGCGACGCCTGGAAGCCTGCTGTTGCAAGCGAATCAATAGCCCGCGCGGCATGTCCTGCCTGAGTGATGCCCGAATCCGTGACGACCAGCGCCTTGGAGCCATGTTCGCGCGCAAGTTCACCAAGCTGCGTGAGCGATCCATTGCCGAAAACGACGCGCGTGCGCGGGATGTGATCGAACGTGGCGAGCGGAGTCATGTTGTCAGGCGACCTCGATGGAGCGGCGCTTGTAGAGGAACTCGAACATATTACCCTCGTGCGGCTGGTTCCATGAGATTTTCGTGGTGGGCACAGGACCGATGTTGAGGCGCTCGATGAGCTGGCTGTCGAGCAGTTGCTCGATAAACTTCGCATCTTTGGTCAGCGCAGTGACGACCAGCGAGAAGCCGATCTGGTTGAGCATCTCCGACTGCGGCACTTCGACGACGCTGGCGTAGGGGCAGAGGTATTCGCGGTTGCTGAGCGTGTGCTTGAAGCTATCGCAGAGCACGATGGTGGGGCGCATGTAAACACCGCCGTCGAGTTCCGCTTTGCGCGGGCCGTTGCGATATTTTGCCGTTACATCTTCCGCGCCGGGTTCCTTGAGGCCGGCTTCAATCGCTTCATCGATGAACTCGGCCATTTTTGGGTTCGCAAAGCCGGAAAGCTTCGCGTTATCGTCTTCACGCGGCAGTGGCTGCACTGGGCCCAGCTTTTGTGCGAGTGCGTCGGCGATTTCTTTTCCATATTTGGGAACAACGATGGCGGACGCATTCACGCAAGAACGACCCCCATTGTCAGAGATGGAAGCGGCGATGAGATCAATAAACTGCGGCCACTGCTCAACCTGATCCTCACCGATGATCACCTTGCTGAAACCGGGGCCGTGGCACTCGAACTTCGGATTGTCCTTGTATTGCGCGACGGTATTGGCATCGCCAAAGATAAGGGCGCGACCGCTGAGCTTGAGCACCTCGCCGGAGCCTTCGTGATCGGTTGGATAAAAGCCAAATGCGTTTGCCGGAATGCCCGCGGCAATAAATGCCTGAATTAAGCGGAAGGGCGTCCAAGGCTCCTCGCGCCCCGGTTTGATAACGACGGGCGTCTTCAAGGCAATCGCCGGAAGCCAAAGCGAGTTGACGGCGGGCGAGTTGCTCGGCATGACGAGGCCGAGGCAGTTGGTGGTAGGATAGTAACTCACCGGGCAGCCAGCCTGCTCGCCGAACCCGTCGTCGATGATGCTGAGATCAAGTCCGCGCGTGAGGCCGTTAAGCACGGTGCGCATGTTGGCGAGAGCATCGTTGATCTTGGCCATGTTGCGCTTCACCATCACGTAGGGCAGGCCGCTGGTGCGCGAGAGCGTCTCCATGTATTGCTGCGGCGACTGCGTGTGGCCCTTGTCGCCGAGCGGCAGGGTGCCCTTGAGAAAAATCTCACCGGTCTTTTTGCAAATTTCGATGAGCTGTTCGCAGGTGAACTTCTTCAAGTCCGCGCGCGCCTCGCCGATGCGTGCGAGGTCGCGTCGCACGATGCCCGCATTAACCTGGCTGACTTGGGCGAGGACTTCGCCGGTGCGGTGATCTTTGACGTCGGTCTTGTCGAGACTCTCATAAGGCGCGCCTTTGCGGAGTGCGGGGAGGTGGGGGATGGACATGCTGGCTGGTTGCTGATTGGAAGTGGAAGATTGATGA
>JAYVZW010000345.1:0-4305 GCA_043783015.1 Verrucomicrobiota bacterium | reverse complement strand
CGGCGAGCTTGTCGTCTTCCACCAGTGTGGTCAGCAGCTTCTTCCATTCATAATCCATTTTCGGCGTAGCGAAACCAGTGAGGCGAATCCGGTCACCCGTGGTCTCGAACAATTGGGGTGCCGGTGAGGTGAAAAAACTTTGCAGGAAAATCGGCAGGTCTTTGGCGTCGGTAAAACGCGCCGGCCGGACATAGGCACCGGATTTGAGCAGACGTGCGTCCAAATTGGTTTCGACTTTGCTGCCGAGCACTGCTTGTATCACGGCATCCTGCAACTCCGCGCCCGGCAAGGCACCGGAGACATGGATGTTTTCTCCCGTCTTCAGAATTCTGAGTGAAGCCGGCACGCGAATCATATTGGCCACTTCACCCAACACCGGGGACAACGGCGAACCATCCGTGGAGAGCGGGGAATCCACACGCGACACATATTTGGACAGTTGCATACCTGTGGAGTCCACCTCCAGTCCCGGCCGGTTTCTTTGCAGCCATTGCACCACTTCACGTAGAATGATGCTGTCATGAAGCCAGCCGGACAGTGCTGCCCGGTCCCCATTCAGCTCCATCGCGACATGCGCGGGTATTTGCAGACGATTATCCTCATCACGGCACCGCACACCCTGCAGTCTGCGGACATGCTCTGCGGCTCTTCGGCGCACATCGGGATCAGCCACCCAGCCGCTCAGGGTGACATCGAGATGATCCAGTTTGATTTTCTGTTTATCCACGCCAGAGAATTCAGGATCGTTCAGCGTTGCCAACACTTTCGAGAGCAGCGGCCCCCGCAAGGTCACCAAAAAATACTGTCGCTGCAGGAGCGTCAGCACCGGCAGCGCGACCAGGGCGGATAGGATCAGGAAGAAGCGCATGGTCTTGTAGCTGCAAAATGGCGGAGCACGACGCAGCGGGCAAGAACGTTATGCCTTTTTCATTCTGCTCGCGCATATGAACAGTGCAAGGTTCTGATTGACCGGTGCGCCCAATTGTCAGAAGGAAACCTGCACTTATCACTCCACTTCATCCTTTCAACAATATGTCCCTCGTTATATCCGGCTCCATCGGCATTGACAACATCATCACGCCTCAGGAAAAACAGGAGGGCCTTCTGGGCGGCTCGGTTGCCTATGCCGCACTCGCCGCGAGTATTTTCACCAAGCCCGTGCATCTCTGCGGCATCGTCGGGCATGATTTTCCAAAGGCGCATCTCGAATTGCTCACGTCACGCGGCATCGCCATCGATAGCGTGGAGCACAGCACGGGCGATAGCTTCACCTGGACCGGCGAATACTTTGACGACATGAATACCCGCACGACCCACAAGGTCGGCATCAACGTGCTCGAAGATTGGAAGCCCAAGCTTTCCGCACAGGCCGCAGCCGCGAAACTCGTCGTGCTCGCGAACATGAGCCCCGACAATCAAATCCAGACGCTCGAACAATGCCACGGCGCGGAGTTCGTCGCAGCCGATACCATGGACCTCTGGATACGCATCGCGAACGAGCGCCTGCATGAAATGCTGAAAAAAATTGATCTGCTGGTCATCAACGACGGCGAGGCCAAGGAATTCACCGGCACCACCAACCTTGTTGAAGCCGGTCACCGCCTGCAAGCGAAAGGCCCAAATTACGTTGTCGTGAAGCGCGGCGAGCACGGCAGTTATCTTTTCGGCAATGGCCCAACCGAGTTCTTCTCGTGCAGCGCGTATCCTTTGCCTAATGTCTTCGATCCCACCGGTGCTGGCGACAGCTTCCTCGGCGGTATGGTTGGCTGGCTCGCATCAAAGGGGAAATCGAAACCCAGCTTCAACGATCTCAAGACCGCCGTCGCCTACGGCAGTGTCACCGCCAGCTTCACCTGCGAAGCCTTCAGCACGCAGCGCCTCGAGCGCGTCACGAGCAAAGATGTGGAAGGACGACTCGAAGAATTGCGCGGCTATACCGCGTTCGGCGCGTAAGTCTTCTTACGCCTAATGAAGGTCATCCTCCGCGTCTTCTCCTATGTCCGCCGTTATCCTTTCATGGCGGCGGCGCAACTGGTGTGCGCCATTCTCGGCACGCTCATGGTCATCGTCTTCCCGCGGTTAACGCGCGAGATCATGGACGTGGTGATTCCCAAGGGACAGATGGAGCGCCTGCCGGGACTGATTGCGCTGGGGCTGGGCGCTTATTTTTTACAGGACTTGCTCAACTCCCTGCGCATCCAGATCAACAACACCTTCGAGCAGCTTGTCATCTTCGATCTGCGCAGCGCCATCTATGAGCATCTCCAGCGGCTGCCTTTGCGCTGGTTCGATAATCGCCCGACCGGCGACATCATGACCACGGTGAGCGAGGACATTCCGTCCGTCGAGCGCGTGTTAATTGATGGCATCGAGCAGGGACTGATCTCCATTCTGCAAATCGTCATCGTCGGTGGATTCCTCTTCCAGACGAACGCCACCCTGGCCATGATCGCTCTCGCGCCTGTGCCGTTTCTGGTGATCGGTGCGCTGGCTTACACGCTGACCTCGAAGAATCGCGCCCGCCGCGTGCGCAAGGCCAGCAGCGCCATGAACTCGCTCCTGCACGACAACGTCGCGGGCATGAGACAGATCAAGGCCTACGCCACCGAGAAGGAGGAGCACGACCGCTTCAACCTCGCCAGCGACGCCCTGCGCCGCGCCACACTCCACGTTATGCGCGTGTGGGCCATCTACCGGCCCGGCATGAATTTTCTCAACAACGTCGGCTTCGTCCTCGTCCTTTGGTTTGGCGGCCATGCGTTGTATCAGAAGCAAATCGAAGCCGGTGAACTGGCCATGCTGCTCCTGCTGCTGCGATACTTCTATGAACCCGTCGGCCAGCTTCACTCACTCAATCAACTCTTCGTCGCGGGCCGCAGCGCAGGCGAGCGCGTCTTTGAAATCCTCGATGCCGAGGAAGAGAAAGATAACGACGCGGGGCGAACTCTTGATCGCATCACAGGCCACATCATCTACGACCATGTGAATTTCGCCTACGGCAGTGTGCCCACGGTTCATGACGTCTGCCTGGAAGCGAAACCCGGCCAGACCATCGCCCTCGTCGGCCCCACGGGTGCGGGCAAAAGCACGCTCATCAATCTGCTGACGCGCTTCTACGAATATGACGGAGGCCGCATTCTCCTCGACGGCGTGCCCGTTCATGAATTAAATAAATCATGGCTGCGCCGCAGCATCGGCTACGTCACGCAGGAAAGTTTCCTCTTCAATGGCACCGTGCGCGAGAACCTCCACATCGGCAAACGCGACGCCACCGATGACGAACTCTGGACGGCGCTGGCCAGCGCGAATGCCAAACACTTTGTCGGGTCCCTGCCCGATGGACTCAGCACCCGTGTCGGTGAGCGCGGCATCAAGCTCAGCGTCGGCGAGAAGCAGCGCGTCTCCATCGCCCGCGCCCTGTTGCGCAACCCGCCCATCCTCCTTCTCGATGAAGCCACGGCCAGCGTGGACACCGAGACCGAGCGCCAGATTCAATCCGCGCTGGATGCGCTCATGCAGCACCGCACCAGCTTTGTCATCGCCCACCGCCTCAGCACCGTGCGCAATGCCGACCGCATCTACGTCCTCGAAAAAGGTGCTATCATCGAGCAAGGAACGCATGAGGAACTCATCCAGCAAAACGGCCTTTATGCCGGACTCTGCCGGACGAGCCTGATGGCCTGACGAAGTTTTCAGTTTCAAGTTTTTAGATTCAAGCGAGTGATAGGCTCATGCCCAAACCCGACACCTGGATTTCCACGCCTGAAGAAGTCAGCGCCCTGCGCGCAGAACTGGATGCGCGCGGGCAGAGGCTGGTTTTCACGAACGGGGTTTTTGATCTTCTCCATGTCGGTCATGTTCGCTATCTGCGCGAGGCGCGCGCTCTGGGCGATGCGCTGGTCATTGCCTTGAACTCGGATGACTCCGTGCGCGTCCTCAAAGGTCCGACGCGCCCGGTGAATACGCAGGCGGATCGCGCGGAAATTCTCCGCGCCCTCTCATGCGTGGATCGCGTGGTTGTCTTCGATGAACCGCGCGTGACCAGGCTCATCGAGGCCATCAAGCCTCATGTTTACACCAAGGGCGGCGATTACACGTTCGAGACTCTGAATCCCGAAGAACGCGCTGCGTTGGAGGGTGTTAGTGCAGACATCTGCATCTTGCCGATGGTCGAGGGCAAATCCACGACCTCCACGTTGAACAAGCTGAAAGCGGGCGAAACCAGCACCGCCAATTCACCGCTTCGTCTCGGTGTGCTCGGCAGCGGCATCGGACGCAACTTTGAATCCATCCTCCGCGCGATCA
>JAYVZW010000344.1:0-4318 GCA_043783015.1 Verrucomicrobiota bacterium | reverse complement strand
AGTGTGGCGGTTCCTTTGCCCGCCAAGTCAATATCGACTGAATCAGCCGCTTGCAACTGATGCCATACAAATGTAAAAAGCAAAGCCATGAAAGCCTGCCATGTTTTGATTGATACTCGCGGTTATCTAAACTTGCGGTCGAGTCTGGTCGCATAAGTGGACAAAAGTTGTTTGAGCCATACCATCAGAAAGTTCGATGTCAAGAATGGACAGATGACTGCGAGGAGCGCGACTTTCAAAATCTTATCCCTTCCGCCAAAAGCGCCTGGTGTGCGTCGCATCTTCTTCATGGCCCTCTGAAATTGATCCTTCTGGCAAGCTTCCTTGGCTGGGCGGTGCCGCTTCACGCCCAGCAGCGCCTAGTGCCGCCCGCTCCTCCAGGCAAGCCTGAATTGAATGAGTATATGCGCGACTGCTGGAAGGAGGACTACACGCCCTTCCGGCGCAAGTGGACGCGCAACAGCGATTACAAGAGCGTCGTCGCGACCATCGTGCGCACGCGAGGCTGGGTGCATACCATGAGAACTGACGATGCCAAGACCTTCACCATCGATGACCGTGATCTTCTTCCCAACGACCGGCAGTGGAGCGAACGCACCGTAATCCGAGGAAAAATCGAGCCTTTTGAGCAGAGTGCAGAGAACGCCGAGACTTTAAAGAAGGCAGGGCTGCGCAGCTTTATTTACACACGCCCCGGCCTTCCAGAAGAGGTAACAGGAGTGCCTCCAAGCACTCTGCAACTGCGTTTCCTGCTTTATACACCACCAGAGGCCGCAACCAGAGGTGCAGCGCTGCCGCTCATCGTATATCTGCACGGCACTAACGCGCGAGGCACGGATAACTTCAAGAACTACTCGCTGGGCGGGCGGACGTTTCAATACTTCATTGCCCACGACTGGCAGAAACATATGCCCTGCTACGTGCTCATCCCCCAGAGCGATGTCAAAAATGACTGGTGGTTTGAAAGCAGCGCCGACAACCCTTCCAAACCAACCGTCCTAACCGGGCAGGTGATCGACGTGCTGAAGGCGACGAGCGAACCAGCCATCGACATATCGCGGCTGTATGTCACAGGATATTCAGGCGGCGGGTTCGGCTGCTATGAATTCCTGCGGGTATTCCCGGGCAAGTTCGCCGCAGCCGTGCCCATTGCCGCCTACAACGACATCTGCATGCAGTTTCGCCGCGCGAACGTGGCACCGGTGTGGCAGTTTATTCACGAAAAAGACCCCTCGCTCTACTGGCGAGACATCCGCTGGGAGCTAGCCATCTGGAAAAACCTGAACGTGGAGCACCGGATCACCATCGTGGAGGGTAGTGCCGATCACGTCTCATGGAACGACCCGAAGCAGGCGGAGGAATTCCGTCGCTGGCTCAAAAACCAGAAGCTCAAAAAAGTGACTTATCCCAGCGACCCATCCGAAGTGGCCAAGGAGGAGTAGATTCTCACGATATGGCGGCAGAACAGCAGTAGTGTTGATTTTTTTCTTATCGCAGGCCGTATGCCCGCGCTAGCTTCGCTTCAATGTCCGCGCCCGTCGTTATTTTCAACCGCAGAACCCAGGCTCTCGAAACCGAGGTCATCTATGGCGAGAAACCATTGCGCTGGATTTACGAAAGCCCGCTAGGCCGCGCGGCGCTGTGGTTGCTGGTGAAGCGCGCTGTTTTTTCGCGCTGGTATGGCTGGCGCATGAACCGGACCGCGAGCCGCGCCATGATCGCGCCATTTATTGAACGCTACGGCATTGATGTTAACGAGATGGCGGACGCGCCGGAGAGCTTCCCGCACTTCAACGCCTTTTTTTCCCGCAAGCTCAAGCCCGCAGCGCGTCCGCTGGCGATGGATGCGGACACGATCATTTTTCCGGCGGACGGAAGGCATTTTGCGATCCCGAACATTGCCGCCAATGACGGCATCTTCATCAAGGGCGTCCACTTTAATCTGGCCGCGCTGCTTGACGACGCGGCGCTGGCTGGACGGTTCGCGGGCGGGGCGCTGCTCATCTCACGACTCTGCCCGGTGGATTATCATCGCTTTCATTTTCCCTGCGCCGGAACGCCAGGTGAGCCGCGCATGGTCAATGGGCCGCTATATTCGGTGAACCCTGTTGCGCTGCGGCAGCGACCGGGAATTTTCTGGGAGAATAAGAGGTTTGTCACTTGCCTGTCCACGCCGACATGCGGCACGGTGCTGTTCCTGGAAGTCGGCGCGACTTGCGTGGGCAAGGTCGTGCATACCGGCCGGTCGCATCAGCCCGTAACCAAGGGCGAGCAGAAAGGATATTTTCTGTTTGGAGGATCGAGTGTCATCACGATTTTTGAGCCGGGGCGCGTGAGGTTTGCCGATGATCTGATGGAGCACAGTGCGCAGGGCCGTGAAGTTTATGCGCGGATGGGCGAAGCGGCGGCGAGAGCGCGGTGACGGGGATTTTTCTGTTGGTGATCAGGCGAAACGCCTGATCGACGCACAAGCTGAAAGCCTGTGCCACAAAAAAGCCGCATCCACGATTAAGCGGATGCGGCCAGATGAATCGGAACGGATGCACCGTTCAGAAGAGTCGCTTACTTTTTGTGAGGAGCTTTGAACTCTTCAAGTGTGACCTTGCCATCACCGTTGGCGTCGAGCTTCTTGAAGCCCGCTTCGGCCTTGGCGGCGTCTGGCTTGCCGGCTTTGTATTCTTCAAGGCTGATGTCGCCGCTGTTGTCTTTGTCGAATTTCTTGAAGGCTTCTTCAGGGTTGGCCTTCGGCTTGTCGCCAGCGGGCTTCTTTTTGTCGGCAGCTTGAAGGGAAACAGCGCTGCTGAGAGCGAGGATGCAGAGGGTCGTGATGATTTTCATTTAGGATTTTATTATTTTGATGTTTGATTACTGAAACCAATCGCCCCGGATTTCGGGGCGGCTGGCGGTCTCGTAAAACGTGAGGCCGCATAGTTAGTTGCATTAAACTGCGAAAATCTTCAATAGAATCGCAAATATTTTTCGGCGCTGATCAAAGTAACCTCGCGCCCGCCTCGGCGAGCGGGCTGCGCTCGCCTTTGACCAGCGGGATGTGGGCGGCAAAGGGCTGACCGCGCAGGCGCTGCCGGGTGTAAACGAGGCCGTTGCTGCGGCTGTCCACATAGGGATTGTCAATCTGTCCCGGATCGCCCACCAGCACGAGTTTGCTCCCGCGGGACATGCGCGTGACGACAGTCTTGGCCTCCAGAGGCGTAAGCTGCTGGGCTTCGTCGAGAATGAAGAATCGCTCAGGGATGCTGCGTCCCCGGATGTAGCAGAGCGCCTCCACCTCGATGATGCCGCTCTGGATTAGTGGATCGTAGGGCGCAGTCGTGCCATCGGACTTCATCGGCATCGGCGGGTCGAAGCGGGAGGATTGGCGAGTTTTCTTTTTTGTGAACGCCGGGTTAGGCACCGGGCGCATCAGCAAATCCAGCGCATCGTAAACAGGTTGCAACCAAGGGCGCATTTTTTCTTGAAGCGACCCCGGCAGGAACCCGATGCCCTGACCCATGGCCACGATGGGGCGGCTCACCGTCAGTCCGCTGTAGCCGTGGGCGAATACTTGTGCAAGACCCGCCGCCACCGCGAGCAAGGTCTTGCCGGTTCCTGCCTGGCCGTAAGCCGTGACCAGAGATATTTCTGGATCCATTAACGCATCTATGTAGCACTGCTGGCCGAGATTCATCGGTTTGATGGGGCGGCCTTGCATGACGCGCAGGCTCTCAGGCACACGCAGCCGGATGAATTCACCGCTGACGGTGTATCGCGCGGGCATGGTGGATTTTTCCGCCGTGGCCAGGAGAACATATTCATTCACTGCCAGCGCTGGCGTGCGGTCAGGATCAATGGCGATCCGCCCGGAACTGCTGAAGCGCTGCATCTCGTGCTGCGAGACCGTGATCCGCGCAATATCAAGATTCGACACCTCGCGCGGCTCCACTTTGTCATGCAAATAGTCCTCGCACTCCACGCCGACAGCGCGCGCTTTGAGCTGCATGTTGATGTCTTTGCTGACGAGGATGACCTTCTCTCCGATCTCCTCGGACAACCACAGGGCGCAGGCCAGAATCCGGTGATCCATCTGTTCCTGCGCTGGAAAGATGCGCTGAAAATTCTGTAACGATTGATGCTTCCGTGCGCTTTCGGGATCGAACACCACCAGCCGCAAGCTGCCGCCGCCCTGCGTGGGCACACCCCCGGTCACATCCGCATCCGGCGCGGCAAACACCTGCGTCAAAGCGCGATGCACCTCGCGGGCATTGGCACCGCGCTCGGTCAGTTCATTCTTAAAGCGGTCCAGTTCGCTGAGGACATCCAC
>JAYVZW010000343.1:0-12949 GCA_043783015.1 Verrucomicrobiota bacterium | reverse complement strand
GCGTGTGCTCCCCGAAGCCTATCTCTCGCTCTGGCAATATTTGCTGATTGAACCCTGTATTACCGCTGAACCTTGGCGTCGCCGCCTTGGGCGAGCTTTAGAACTTCCGGCAGCGTGGCCATGCTGGTGTCACCGGGGGTGCTCATGGCCAGTGCGCCGTGGGCTGCGCCGAGGTCAATCGATGTCTGCGGTTCCTGCCCGGTGAGCAATCCGTAAAGCAGTCCGGCCACGAATCCGTCACCGCCGCCAATGCGGTCAAGGATGTCGAGCTTCGGATAATTTCTAGAGCGATGGAACGCCCCATCAATCCAAGCCAGCGCGCCCCAGTCATTGGAGGTGGCGGTATGCACGCGGCGCAGGGTGGCGGCGGCGACCTTGATGTTGGGATATTGCTTGAGCATCTTTGCGACGTCTGACTGTAACGCGGCGGATTGAGTGGCGAAGATGTCATTAGGATTATCATTCGTCGCGACCGCCGCCGGTTCATGATCCGTGAGCACGCCGATCATGACATCCAGATAAGGGGCCAGCGCGTGATTCAAGGCCTGTGCGGCAGCGAATCCGCCGCGTTCCTGCCAGAGGGATGGACGATAGTTCAAATCATACGAGACGATGACGCCGTGCTTCTTCGCCGCTTCACAGGCTTCGATGGTGAGTGCCGCCGTGGTTTCCGAAAGCCCGGCAAAGATTCCGCCGGTGTGCAGCCAGCGCACGCCTTGCCCCCCAAAAAGATTGTCCCAATCAAAGTCGCCCTGCTTGAGTTGCGATGCGGCGCTGTGTCCACGATCCACGCAGCCTTTCGTGCCCCGGATGCCGAAGCCGCGCTCGGTGAAGTTAATGGGGTTGCGAACTTTGCGGCCAATGCCGTCATACGGAACCCATTTGATGAACTGCGTGTCCACGCCGCCTTGCAGAACAAGGTCTTCCAATAGCCGACCGATTTCATTGTCGGCAAAAGCCGTGAGCACGCCAGTCTTTAATCCAAAGCAGCGCCGCAAGCCGCGCGCCACATTGTATTCGCCGCCGCCCTCCCATGCGGTGAACTGTCTCGAAGTGCGGACGCGGGATTCACCGGGATCGAGACGCAGCAGCACCTCACCGAGGGCGAGAACATCGTAACGGCATTCGGCGGCAGGTCGGAGGGAAAGTGGCATCGGTCGGGATTGGTTTTTGTATCGTCAGTTGGCGGTGAGCATTCGCACATGGCGCGATGAGCCCTTGATGTCGCTGGATTGTTTCTCATCGCGGAGACCGGCCTCCGCCCGCTCCAGGAAATACTTTATTGGGGCATCTTCACTGCCTTCGATCTTTGCAGTTTCCAAAAAATGCACCGCTTCGGTGTAAGCTCCTTTGCGCAGGCTGACGACGCCCTGCCAGAAGGCATCGCGCGCCTTGATTTCTTCATCGTTCAGCGCGCCCTTCGCGGCGAGCAGTTCATAGACTTCGCTGATCTGGTGCATACGGGGCGCATAGACCATTTCCATGGGGCGCATTTCCAGATTATCCTTGGTGAGATGGAAGGTGCGGGCATTGACCAGCACCTGACTGCCGTAGATCAGATTGATGGAGCAGAGCCTGCGACTGAAGTCGAGAGCCTCACCCACGGCGCTGAAAAACTGGAACTCACGAAAGCCGAAAAGCCCGATACTCATTGGCCCGGTGGCGAGCGCCACTCCGAACGCCGGTTTGCGATGCCAGCGGTTCTGCATTTCCTGATCGAGATTCACCAGTCGCTGCCGGAGTTCCAGCGCGGTCTGGCAACCGTGCAAGGCATGATTTGCATCCTCGACAGGCATTCCGAAAAAGACACGCACGCCCTCGGCGTTGCACATGTCCAGATACGCACCGCGCGCGACAAGGAACTCGGCGGTGGCTTGAAGAAAGAGCGAGCTTAGCTTCTCCAGATCGTGCGGCTCCATCTGTGCGCTGAGATCGGCGTAGTTCAGGATGCGGCAGGTCATGACGGTCAGTTCGCGTTTGCCGCTGATGTCCACGGGTTCCCTGGCATTGACCAGCTTCTGGAATTTTTCCGTGGACAGTCTGCCGACAAAATAATGCAGCAAGGTGTGGCGACGCTGGCCCGCCTCCGTTGCGGAGAGAATCATGCCGCAAACGCCCGCGACCAGAATGGCACAGACTCCCGAGAAAGGCTCGAAGAGCACACCGCAAAATGCCAGCGCCGGGGAAATGAGCAGGGTGAGGAAGACCGCGCCCGCGAGGTAGGCGACACGGCTGAACACTCGCGGAAGTTCCATACAGACCCAGGCCGAGACGAACGCGACCAAAGTGTAGAAGGCATACTGGAGCGGCAGATTGAATCGCAATTCGCCTTTTGTTGGGAGGATCAGGATGGCGTGGAACAGATCTTCCAACCGCACCGCACCCAATTGAAAAATTGGCGTGCTATTATAGAGCATAAGCAGCGCCGCGCTCACGGTCACGCCTATCATCAAGCTGGCAGCCCAAATACGTCCCATGGATTAAGCGGTTGGATTTTGTCCGGTGGAGTTGTTTTGATCGCGACGATATGAAGCAACGACAAGATCACTTAGATAACGGTCCGGTTCCTCCACGGCGCGCACGGGCAGCAGAAAATTTTTCTCTCTGGTATTGCTGACAATGAGATGGAGGCCGAATGGATAGTCCTTGAAGAGCCTGCGGCAGAGTTCGATCACTGGAACTCCTTCGCGTTCGCTGCGCTCGATGATTTTAATCGATGCGGCCTCGTCGAAACGAATCTCCAGTCCATTGGTCTGGGTGAACTGGCGGGCGAATTCCTCCACCTCGCGCGCGGCCACGCTGACTTGCGTGGTCTTGGCCAGTTCGCGACAACTCATGAGAACGGACTGCGGGTCTTTGACAAGCTGTTCACTGATGGCCAGTTCGCGCAATCCAAGGCTGGGCAGCTCGAATTTGAAATCGCGCAGGGTCTTTTCCCACACGGTCATCAGCGCCCGGGCACCAGTGTTTTCTTCAGCGCCGCGTCGTGCCATCTCGCGCAAGGCAGCGTCTTCGAATTTGGCATTGATGCCGTAGGCGGCGAATTCGCGCTCGAACTGCCGGATAATGCTGCCCTCGGAGCTTTTCATAATCTCGAACAAGTCATCGGCATCGAGCGAGTCGCACACGACCCGGACGGGAAGTCGCCCGACGAACTCGGCCTCGAACCCGTAATCGATGAAATCCTGAGTGCGTGCTTCGCGCAGCATGTCGCCTGCGGCGACATCTTCGCGCGGGGACGCACCGAAGCCGATGCTGGCGCGGCTCAGGCGCCTGGACACGATTTTTTCCAGCCCGCTGAAAGAGCCGCTGACGACGAAGAGAATGTTCCCGGTGTTCACGGATTGTTTGCGCGGCATCTCGCCCCGGCGCATGTCGAAGAGCATCTGCATTTGCGAGCGCATGTCGTTGGGGGCATGAAGGGGCACCTCCGTTTCCTCCATGAGTTTCAGCAACGTGGTTTGCACGCCGCGCCCGCTCACGTCGCGTCCGGGGCGTTCGCCGGAGGTGGCCAGCTTGTCCACTTCGTCGAGATAAATAATGCCGTGCTCGGCGAGGTCGATGTCGCCACCTGCCTTGGAAACAAGGTCGCGCACCAGGTCGTCCACGTCCGCGCCGACGTAGCCGGTCTCGCTGAACTTGGTGGCATCGGCTTTCACAAAGGGCACGCCGATGAGGTCGGCGATGTGCTTGATGAGATAGGTTTTGCCCACGCCCGTCGGTCCGATGATGAGCACGTTTTGTTTGGCGAACTCCAGGCCGCCGTTCGCAGAATCGGGGTTCGATTCCGCGTCCCGCATCATGCGGGCATGGTGATAGTGATCGCAGACGGCGGTGGCCAGCACTTTTTTGGCCTCATCCTGCCGGATCACAAAACGGTCGAGATGGGCTTTGATGTCCGCAGGCTTTAGATTGAAATCCAGCCAGCTGTCATCGCGCGTCTCCTCGATGGCCGGGGCGGCGGGAGGGGCGGGTGGAGGATCATCCTTGCCGGGTTCGCGAAAGCTCGTGAACATGACATTGCTGCCGAACTGGCTGCGGATGAATTCCTCCAGCTTTTTGCTGATTTCTTCGGGAGACGGCGGCTTGTCGTTATTCGAATCGCTCATGTGCTTAGAATGTCCGCAGAATCATGCGCGGGGCAAGGGCGCAGTTTTCGTGATTCATTAACGACGGTTGACCCGCAGAACGAATTTGATAGTGTCAGCGCAGTTGATGAACCACATTTCCTGATTCCTACCCGCTCATTTGCAGTCATGCCAGCCACCACACTCCAGGCATTATCCGCAAAGGCGAGGCATCGGAAAAGATTTTTGGTCAAGTTGAGGATGGTATTTTTGTTTCTCATACTGGGAGGCATGATTATCGCAGTGGGCAGGCTGATTTATATTCGAAAACATGCTGCGGAAGTGCTTCACGAGCCTGGCTGGGAGTTGAAACAGGAACGCCGGAGGCTTCTTGAGGAAGAAAAGAAAAAAATGAAGCTGCCCCGGCAGAAGTAAGAATTGTATAGCCAGCAACGTCTCATCTTGGCATAATCAGAAAGCTCTTATGAAAAAATCAGGCATTTTCACCCGCGCATTCATCTGGCTTTCAGGAGCCAGCGGCGAAAACCTCGATGACTGCCCGCCGTGGGAACGGCGCAAGTATGTGGCGTTCGGCGCGACGGTGCTGGTGCCGTGCGTCTTTGCCCTCATCGCCGCGGCGTATGCGGTCTCCACTTTGACGGATGACTGGCGCATCGTGGCCACTGTTGCCGTGGCCTGGGGGTTCATCATAATGACGGTGGACCGTGCGCTGCTGGCCACGTATCGCGCTTATCAGGGATTCTTCAGAAAGCTCAGTCAGCTTGGCCTGCGCGTCATCGTGGCGGCGCTGATGGGCATCACGATTTCCCATCCGCTGACCTTGCTGCTGTTCAAGGATACCATTGGCTCCGTAATCGAAAAAGAACGTGATACGGAAATCAATCAGGTTCGCGCGAACAGCACCGCGCTCAAGAAACAAGTCGAGACCAAAATCATCGCTCTGGATGGCGAGATTACAGATTCTCGTAAAAAATGGGACGAGACTTTCAGCGCCAAGTTCCTCGCCGGCGAGGAAGAAAAAGCGGGGAAGAAAAACGACGCGAACAACAAGGCGAAAACTGAGATGGAAAAATCCATCACCGAAGCCCAACTGCCTACCAAAGAAAAGCTCATGGTCGTGGAGAAGGAGATCACCACCCTCGAGGAACAGTCGAAGAAGCTTCAGGCGGATCTGGACTTTTGGCAGAAGGAATTTGAGCGCGAGGTCAATGGCCAGCGCAGCGGGATCATCGGGCTGGGACCCCGGGCGACGAGCATTCAGCAGGATCAGCTTTCCTGGCGTCGCGACGAAACCAAACGGCTTGGCGGTCTTCTGGAAGTGCGCACCAAGGATCGCAATCAACTGCGCGCCGAGTTTTCGGGAATCGAGCAGACATTGACTTCTGCGGCGGAGTCCAAGGCAACCGAACAGGCGATGAAATTAAAGCAGGAGGAAATCAGACTCGACGTCCTGCGCAGCCAGGTGCAGCAGCAACAAGCGGATCAGTTTGTGACTCAGCAGAATCAAATCCGGGCCACGCTCAAGTCGCAAATCGACGCCAAGATAGAGCAGAGCAAGGTGATGCAGGAGGAGATTGTGAAACTGGATAAGGACGAGACCACCCGCATCACCGCCTTGCGCGCCGAACCGCGTCGCGACATTCTCAAGCAGACGCTCGCCCTGCACCGCCTCTTTAATGAAGGGGCCGAGGGCGGCAAGTTCGCGCTGGTGGCCTATCTGGTGCTCACGCTGCTTTTCATGATGGTGGACACCATTCCGGTGATGGTGAAATTTTTCTCCAAGCCCGGACCATACGATACGCTGGTGGATTGTGATGAAGTGCGTTTCGACAATGAACGCGGGACTTTCCTGAAAAGCTACAATCGTTACATGGAAGAACTTGGTGGAGGCAAGCTGCTGCATCTGACGCGTCACAAACCGCTGGAGCAGGCGCTCGTGGAGGGCGTGGATCGCAGCCGCGTGGCCAAGGAATTTCTCGAAAGCCTGATCGAGCTGGAAAAGACCTTCGAGGCTCGCATTCATTCTGAACGTGAAGCCATGCTCCAGTCTGGCGCACGGGATAACAGTGAACGCATCGCCATGCTCCAGCACATGGCGGAGACCTTCTACAAGGATCTGCGCAATCGCATGGAGCAGTTCTTTACGAATGCCGATGCTTCCCGCGGCATCAGTTGATGTGAATCTGTCACGTTGCGTGAAGTATGACTCGTGATGTGAATGAACCAGGAGGGCGAATCGTTTGCTTGCCACCTTTGTTCGTCTCCGCTAAGGCTCGCACATGGTTTCCATCTCCATCCGGCATCTGACGAAAAAGTTCGGTTCGACCCTGGGCTTGAACGACGTCAATCTGGAAATCCAGCGCGGAGAATTGTTCTTCCTTCTCGGACCAAGCGGTTGCGGCAAGACGACACTGCTGCGGCATATCGCGGGATTTTACACGCCGGACAAAGGACAGATTTTATTTGATCAGGAAGATGTTTCCTATCTGCCGCCCCACAAGCGCGGCGCGGCGATGATGTTTCAAAGTTATGCCCTGTGGCCGCACATGAGCGTGGCGGAAAATGTGGCGTTCGGTTTGGAGGAGCGGAAGCGGCCCAGAAAGGAAATCGACCAGCGCGTGGATGAAGCGCTGGCGCTGGTGAAGATGGACGGACTCGGGCAGCGTCGCATTCAGCAGCTTAGCGGCGGTCAGCAACAACGGGTCGCGCTGGCGCGCGCGCTGGTTGTCAGGCCGAGCGTGTTGATGCTGGACGAACCGCTTTCCAATCTGGACGCCAAGCTGCGAATCGAAATGCGCTCGGAAATTCGCCGCATTTGCAAGGAGTTCGGACTGACCGGCATCTATGTGACGCATGATCAGAAGGAGGCGTTGAGCATGGCCGACCGGATGGCGATCATGGACTCCGGAAAAGTCGCGCAGGTTGGCTCGCCGATGCAGGTTTATCGCAATCCCATCAGCAAAATGGTCGCGGAGTTCATCGGCGAGACCAATTTCATCGACGGCATCGTCAAGGGTGCGAGCTATCGCGAAGGCTTGTGGGATGTGGACACCTCTTGTGGTCAGTTGCGTGGACGGGCCAGTGGGGATTTGACTCCGGTTTCCGGCCAGCCGGTCACGATTTCCATCCGGCCCGAATCGCTCACGCTGCGTGAGGTGCCGGATTCTCCGAACCGTTTCTTCGGCAACATTGTCGATACCGTCTATCTCGGCGAACAGGTGCAATATGAAATCATTCTGCGCGACGGAACCCCCATGCGGGTGGCGGAAATGAATCCCGCGGATATCCAGCAACCCGGCGCGGAAGAAATCCGCATCATGGCGGCCACGCAAGATGCGGTGATTTTGCGCCGTTGAGCCGTGGTCAGGTGTTGGAAGTAATTTTCTTCACCACTGTCCATAGCAAGGCGATGAACAGTGGAAACTCATTGCGCGCGCGATTCTCTGCACGGGCGCGCGGGCCGGGTTCGCTCTGCTTGTCGGAATGCCATTCTTCAAGACCGCTCAGGACGAATCCCGCTCGAAACGCGAACGCCATCAGCACCGTCAGATTGTGGTGAAAGCTCAGCGTCGTCTCGCTGTCCTGCTGCCCCGGATGCATCACGATGGGCACGCTCAATCTGGAGCTGTAGGCATCCAGCCTGCGGAACTGGACATCGCGCCCCTCGTCGTAGCCCCAGCTCGTCTGACGCGGGACGCGAAAGCACGGATGATTCATCACCCACAACATGCGCCCGCCATCGCGCAGCGCCCCGGCACAGGCCGCACAGACTTCATCGAGGTGCGGCATGTTTTGCAGGCAAAGGATGGCCGACACCGCGTCGAATGGCCCCAGGTCATTGATCTGCGCCGCGTCCCGGGTCACAAAACGAATGGGCGAGCTCGCCGGATATGACTTCGCCTTCTCGATGAGCGACGGCGCGGCATCCACGCCCGTGACGTCGCACCCATGCGCCGCCAACGTTCGCGCGAACACACCCTGCCCGCAGCCAAGATCCAGCACGTGCTCGTTCACCATCGGCTCCAGCAAATCCAGCGCGCGGGGGATGACGATGCTCCGGTAAATTTCCGAGCCTTGTGCGCCGATCACGCGGTCATACCAATCCGCAGACTTCTCCCAGGAAGTATCCGGCTGTGGCGCGGCTGGGCGTTGCGGCTGGGGTCTCTGTTCGCGTCGGGGCCGGCTCATGTTTACATTAACAAAGCAGTCATTGATGTGTCTGCCGTAAAAAAATGACGCCGGACTTTATCCGGCGTCATGAATCAAGAATGGTTTGTGTTGACTCAACCTTTCGCGAAGCGATCCGCGACGGCATTCCAGTTCACCACGTTCCACCAGGCGGCGATGTAGTCGGGGCGTTTGTTTTGATATTTCAAATAATAGGCGTGCTCCCAGACATCGAGACCGAGGAGGGGCGAGCCGGAGTTGTCCATGAGCGGGTTGTCTTGATTCGGCGTGCTGGTGATGGCGAGCTTGCCGTCTTTCTTCACAAGCCAGGCCCAACCGGAGCCGAAGCGGCCTACTCCGGCTTTGGCGAAGGCTTCTTTGGAGGCGTCGAAGGAACCGAAGGCGGAGTTGATGGCCTCGGCCAGAGCACCGGTTGGTGCGCCGCCTGTATTGGGGGTCATACTGTTCCAGAAAAAGGTGTGGTTCCAGTGACCGCCACCGTTGTTACGCACAGGCGCGGCGATGTCGGCGGGAACTTTGCTGATGTTTTTGCAAAGCTCGTCAACGCTCATGGCTTCGAGGTCGGCCTTGCCAGCGAGGGCGTTGTTGAGATTAGTGACATAGGCGTTGTGATGTCGGTCATGATGGATTTCCATGGTGAGTGCATCAATGTGCGGTTCGAGTGCGGCTTTGTCGTAAGGAAGGGGAGGCAGGGTGTGGGGCATAATATTTTGATTGGGTTTATGGGGTAATTTGTAGCAGTGATACGAGCAGGGGCAAGCGGCAGACTGCTATTAATGAATGCCCTGCCAGCAATGAATGCCTGCATAGATGGCGATGATGAGCAGAAGATGCTGGAGATGTAAGGAGCACGGCGGACGTCGAATTCATGCGGCTCCGGGATGTCGGTGGTGGATTCGAGCCGACTGCTGCCAAACTTTTCCCAGTTTCATTCTCTGCTTGAAGCGCGAGGTTGAAAACGTTATGCACTCGCGCGTGATCCTGCAAACTCATGAATCCAACTGACCCCAGCCGTCTTGACGATATTCTCAGGGCTTTTCTCAGCATCCTTTTTGAGGGGGCGCCTTACATCATGGTGGGCACCGTGCTTTCCGGTTTGATTGACGCTTTTTTACCGGCAAAATTTTTGGAGCGTGCATTGCCGAAGAACAAAATATTGGCCACTTTTGCGGCTGGTTTTCTCGGGTTAATTTTTCCGGTTTGTGAGTGCGCTGTGGTGCCGGTGGTGCGGCGACTGGTGCAGAAGGGCCTGCCCATTTCATGTGCGATGACGTATCTGCTTTCCGCGCCCATCATCAATCCCATCGTCATTGCCAGCACGCTGACGGCGTTCAAGGAATTTCAGTATATTCACGGCATCGGTGACATCGGCAACGCGACCATGACCCTCGGGCGCATTTCCTTGGGATATTTCATCGCGGTGATGGTCGGCCTGTTTCTCCTGCGGAAAAAGCCGGCGGACATCCTGCTTCCATCTGTCGCCGACAGCATCATCAAGCCCGGCGCGGAGGGGCAGCCGGTGGTGCTCGCCTTTGACGCGAAATTAGTTCATGCCATGCGCACGGCGATGCGGGATTTTCTGGATACTGCGATGTATTTCACCGTCGGGATTTTGATTACGTCGGTCTTCAATACCCAGGTCAATCAAGGCTGGATTACTGCGGTGGCCGGTAATGATTACTTCGCTGTTCCTTCGATGATGGGGCTGGCCTTTGCCCTCGCGCTGTGCAGCACCTCGGATGCGTTCATTGCCGCGCCCATGACATCGTTTTCCTATGCCGCCAAGCTCGCGTTTCTCGTGCTCGGCCCGATGCTGGACGTGAAGCTGATCTTCATGTATTCTTCAGTCTTCCGCCGCAAGTTTGTCATCTCGCTGGCCCTCACGTTGTTTGTGCTGGTCGGTGTCCTGAGCGGCCCTTGGTCCTGGATATTAAAAACCCTGTTCGCCAAATAGCGCCATGCAAAAATCCCGCTCCTTCATTCATCTCATCAGTGTGCTTTTGCTTCTTCTCTGGGGCGGTGTGATGCTTTATTTTTATGCCAGCGGTCGGCTGGAAAAGGGTGAGTATGTTTCCAGCGAAGGCTGGTTTTCCGCGATGGTTCTCGTTGGCGGCATCGGATGTTTGATCGTCGGTTTGTTTAATCTGGTAACGATGCGTGCTCCGGAAGGCGACTGCTGCGAACACGACCATGGCCATAGCGGACAGCAGCACGAGCACGATCATAGTTGCTGTGGGCACGATCATGACCACGACCATCATCATCACGCTGAAGCTCCGGTGGAGGGGCACTCACACGGCATCCTTGAGGAAAGCGGTGCCTTCGGGCGTCTGGTGGCAATCTTCATTCTCGCGGTTCCAGTGACTTACGCCGCAATCAAATCGCCTGATCAGTTCAGCAAAATAGCCATTGAGAACAAGGGGCTTTACCAGGCGAACTACGGGGAAGTCTCGAGTGATAAAAAGTTCGCGATCAACAAGGAAAGCAAAGCTGCTCCTGCAGCGACCCCAGATACAATGCCGGTGCCGCCGCCTTCTTCAGCTACCGCATCCCAGACCAAGAGTTACGGCACCTTCACACTGGCCGATCTCAAAGCTCAAGTGCCACAGAGCAAAGAAGGCAATTTCATGCTGGATGTGCCGGAAATTTTTTACACGGCGGGCGACAAGGAGGTGCAGTCTGTGCTCGAGGGACAGCTTGTGGAAACCATCGCGCAAGTTTTGCCGGAGAAGGTCAATAACTCCAATGGCACGCGTTTGCGCATCTTCCGTCTCCTTATTCAGTGTTGTGCAGCTGACGCACGGCCTCTTTCCATCCCAGTCGAGTTCGGCAAAGAACCACCGAAATTCAAGGACATGACCTGGGTGAAAGTGGTCGGAAAAATAAGCTTCAAGAACGAGAACAATCAGGTTGTTCCCGTGCTCGAAGCAACAAGCATGAGCGAAACTGCTGAGCCTGACAGCAAGTCGGTATTTTGACCGGCCCAGGTTTTACTTACTGAGTGCGCGATCTATACGTTTGAGGACTTCGGCGGCTTTTTTGGTATCGCCGATTGATTCCAGCAGCGCCACGAAATCATCGCCAACATTCTTATAACTGTCCTCGCAGGTGCCGAGATTTTCCTCATAAACCGAGAGACTTTTCTCGAAGTTTCTCACCGCGCCGGCTTCATCGAGCATGCCATAGCAGGCGGTGGCGAGATTGCTGTAGCTCTGAGCCACCTCGGGATGGGAGGGGCCGAGGACCTTGCTCCGGACTTTGAGAGCATCGAGGTGCATCTCTTTGGCCTGTTCGGGATGCCCGGCTGCATAATACAGGCCGCCGATGTTGTTGAACAGGGCACCGATGTGCTCGTGGTAGCGCCCGTGGATTTTTTCCAGAGACTCCAGCGCCAGCAGATAGTGCTGCTCGGCCAGGGGGTATTTTTTCAGGCTCTTGTAAATCATGGCGAGATTGTTCCGCAGCTGTGCGGATGTCTCCTCACGGGGCGGCGTCATGGTCTCATAGTCCTCAATGGCTTTTTCGTAGAGGGGAATGGCCTGTTCTTCGCGCTGGTTAAAATCATAAAGCGCGGCCAGGGCGCTCCGCATCTGTGCCATCTGCAAAGGCTCCGCCTGATTTTTTTCCCCGGTCTCGATGGCTTCGAGGTAAAGAGATTCGGACTTGTGGAAATCACCCGCCTGGCTGTGAAGTTCCGCCAGTGACGTCAGGGCAGAGATCAACGGTGCTGAGCGTGCAGCATCGGACTCGGCAGCCTGCCTCGCATTCCGGAGCGTGGATGCTGCGGATTGGATTTGTTCCTCGATAGGCTGTTCGTCAGTCATGAGTGGATGCTACTTGTCTTGAAAGACACGAAACTTCATTATGAAGCGAGTTCTTTGATAATCAATCGTCGTTGAAACAGGTTTTGCACGGGTTGAATAAAAGTAGGGTCATTTTTTAGATAATTCTTCGGACAAAGCTTAGGCTAAGGACTTTGAAAATGGTGGTTGGAATGAATTGTCAGATGACGGGGAATAGGCTCTAATAAATGGCCTTCCCGATATTTATGCATTTCCCAGCCTGTCGCCATGAGCGCCGCCCACCTCGGCGGTGGTGGGGATTTTCCGCTGTTATGCTGACTTTATGGCTAGTTGGAAGCATCTTCGCTGGAGATGCGGTTCCTGCGCTTGCTGGCAGGGAGGTGGCAAAACGAATGGCCCAGGTGAATGAGGCACAGGCGTTGGTTGCTGAGGGTGCAAGTCTCTATGACAAGGGGGATAATGCCGGTGCGATGAAGCTCTATCGGCAGGCCTTTGAAAATTTGCCTGACGCCCCATTGATCGCACCATTAAAAAATGCCGCGCGTGATGGCTACTCCCGCGCTGCGAATGCCGAGGCCCGCAAACTGGCGGCGCAGGCGCGCTATGGTGAGGCGAAGGAGCTTTTGAAAAGCGTGTTACAGGAGGATTTCGATCCCGGCAATGCTGATGCCCGACTCTTTGCCAGGCAAATTGATGACCCCGAGCGATTTGAGCCGGCGCTTACTCCGGAACATCTGGCCCACGTGGCCGAGGTGACCAAACTCCTGCGCCTCGGAGAAGGGCTGCTGTCACTCGGTGACTACGACAAGGCCGCGACACATTTTCAATCGGTCCTCCGTATTGACCCCTATAACTCCGCTGCGCGTCGCA
>JAYVZW010000342.1:0-4332 GCA_043783015.1 Verrucomicrobiota bacterium | reverse complement strand
AGCCACATGCAGAGCACCCCAGTTTATGCACCTCATCCAGCCGCTTCACCTTGCGGCCAAGGGCAAAACTGGAAAGGACTTCGCTAATCCATCCACAGTATCCGAAGCAGGAGACTGGGCCGGACTTGGGACAATTCAAGCAGATGGCCGCCCTGCGCTCCTGCTCGGCTTCTGAGACTGGTTGCGCCCCTGCATGGCGGCTTTCTATCAAGACCAGCAAGAACCGCCTCAAATCGTCCGCAGTGACGGCCTTGGTGGGTTGCACCTCGGTATCATCGCACTCGATCTCCGGGTGTTGAGAGCAGGCCATGTCCCAGATTTCCGCCTGCCAACCGCCCTTCACGGGGATGCCGTTGGCTTCAAGGTGCTGGTGGCAGAGCTGAAGGAAGTGGCTTGGGTGAGCCTCGGTGATGGTGACTCCGGTGTCAGGGAATGTGACTGACCATCCTCCTCTGGGAACGGAGTTTAAGTTGCGGGGTTTCTTCATTGATATTTTGTCTGGAGCTTGTTGCGCTGGCCGGGGATGATGCTCTGAACCATTTCTTTGGGAGTGTTCGCCTGAACCTTGCGGACTTCCCCTGTCCTCGGATCAATGTCTCCCTGCTTTGCCACGAATTCCAATGCGGTCGGTGTGACAGTTGATTTGGCAAGATCACCCAGCCAATGCTCCCGGCCCTTCTCGCTCTCAAGGTCGTGAAGGCGGAGCATCTGATCTATGTAGGGGAGTTCCTTTGTGATCCCCCATCCCGCTGCCCCCGCCCCTGCCGAAAGCCCCTTCAGTCCGTCGGTTCCGTGCTGTTCCGACACGCGGCGGATTGTTGAACCAAAATGAATTGCTTCGATCAACGGAATGTGCGACGCCCATTTGGGGACATCCCATCCGTTGATCCTGAGTTGGCCGACCTTGGCGTCGTTAGTTCGCGGGTTCTTGTTGTCTCCCTGCTGGTAATATCCTCCTGCGATCTGGGGGTTGAGATAGCCCAGCAGCATGAATGCGCCCCCAACAGAACCTTTTTTCAGTTGCCTGACGATCATGTTGGCTTCTTCTTCACTGAGCTTTTCAATGCCCTTGGAGTAAGCCTTGACGATATTGATAAGGCCAGCGGGGACTCCGCCGACGTAAGTGAATGCTTCCTTGGCGATGTTTATGGGAACCTTGACGATGGGCATCACCAACCTGATTAACGTGGCGGTTACTTTTCCAATGTCTCCGCCCCTGTCCAGTTCAGAGATGAGCTTGTGAATAGCCTGTCCCGTCTTGGTGTCATTCATAAAAATCTGCCTTTGTGCGTGCTCGTAGGCATTCACTTGAAACTTGAACAATTGCTCTGGTGTCGGAAGGACATCGCTCCCATACCCCTTTCGCACGTTTTCCTCCATCTGGCCCTCGATCTGTCTTTGCATGGCAACTTCAAAAGCCATGCGCTTGAGCGGTGCTTTGATAAAGGCGTGCATCCTTCCGGGGATTGAGAAAATTCCGCCGTGAGGATAAATCTTTCCCAGTTGAGCGTCCAGTTCTGAATGGCCCTTGGTAAGATTTGATTTTGCATCAACGAATCCCCGGGTAACTCCTCTTGCAATACCCATGGAGATTGATTTCATTGAGTTCCTGCCTTCAATGGTGGCCTTGGAGCCAATGCTTTTTGGCAGGATTCCGGCGATCCCGGCTCCGATAGTGTCTTCAAACGGCATCTTCACGGCAGCACCGAGCGCGGCAAACACCAGCCTTGCGCTGGACATCGGAGATTGAAGGATGTTAAACCGCTTGAACCGCGCCAAGTTGTCCAGCCCCCGATAGATCAGCGGCTGATTGCCTTGGGCCGCATCATACTTGGCAGAGGTGTATTCATGCTTGAGGATGTCCCGCTGACGCTGGAGCTTCGTGGCCTCAGCGCTGAGTTCCTTCCGTTTGGCGGATTCCTTGATAAAGTTACCGTCCTTGATGTCGTTCTCAAGTTTCTCAATCTGGCGGTTTAAGGTTGTAACATCTGTGTCTTCCTTGGATTCATCGCGCTGCTGGCCCAGTTGACCGATGCGGTTGACTTTATCCTGTTTGGTCTGGAGCCTTTCGCTGATCCACCTCTCCATGGAAGATGAGGTGTCGAACTCATGGGTGACATCCTTGTTCCCGGCGTCTTCAATGATCCTTCCGACGTGCTCGTTAAAGCTCATCTTGTTGGAGTCAGGATGGGTCACGCGCTCATGGCCTGCCAGCGCCATCGCCCTTTCAAGGATGGCATCAGAGATGGGTTCGCCCTCCGGGTGGTTGTTGATGAGGTCTTCAAGTTTCTTTCGGGTGGCTTCGGGATTAAACTTGTAACCACCATCGGGTAATTCCGCTGAAGAGTATCTGCCCTTGGCAAAGTTATTCCGCTCGTTGTTAGACATCACGTTATCTTCAAAGCTCTCCCTGGCGTGGGCAAGGATGCGTCCGGTCAGATCGTGAATCTGGTCATCGGTTGTTTTTTTTCCGAGTAGCCCGCGAACAAACCTTTTGACGCCATCCATTATCTTTCTCAGGCTGATTTTCATCAGTTTGTCCACCTTGGTATCTTTGCGCGCCATGATCAGCTCGACAGCCTTGGCGTAAGATTCATCCTCATGCTCGGCTTTTTTGTGTCCCTTGAGGTGCTTGTCGATCTCTGTCTTCTCGGCATCGGTCATGCCCTTGAGTATCTTCTTGGCGGTGGCCTTGAGTTCAGGAAACTTGTCCAGCGCGGCATGGGTCAGTTCATGGGCGAACTGGCGGTTGAAACTTTTCTGGTCAGGGATGTTGGCGGCGTTGAGTTCTATCTTGCCTTCGTGGTATCTGGCGAACCATTGTTTTTTAATGGGCTTCCCTTCCGAGTTCACGCCCATGACGGGCTTCTCGTCGTGGACGACCTCGATCTTTCCACCCTCCTTGTAGCCCCACCGTCCGAGGAATCCCCTGGCCTGATCAATGCTGGACTGCACCCTGTCAGTTGACTGAGCCGGGTTGAGGACATTGCCTCCCGGTTCGTGCATTTTCTTGGCGGCTTTCTCGGCGTAGTCAACATTGTCTTTTATTATCTCGTCGCCGTTCTTAGCCTCCCCGGCATCAATGTTTTTGGCCTCGGCGGCAAGGCGATCCACGAACCGTTTCTGGGCGGGAGAAAGTTCCTTCCCTCCGTTGCTTCTGACCATTCCCTTGGTAAGGCTCTCTGCGCTGTAGTTCTCAATAAAGGACGCACGCAAATACCTGAGAATGCTGCCGCCGTGGTTTGCAGCAATATTCCTGGCCCTGACGAGCCTGTCCATTTGGGCGTCAAGGAGTTCCCCTTCTGGATTCAGCCCGGCTTCGTAATCTTCCCTGGACATTCTTCCGGGAGGGTTGTCTTGGTATTTCGCGTCAAGCAAGGCCCTTTTCTTGGCAACGTCTTTTATCCAGTCAATGATTCTGGCGGCGTCATACTTGGTGACTCCGCCCTTGCCCAAGATGTGATTTATCAGATTGTTCTGACTTTTCCCATCAACGTCCCTGGCGTTGTTGGCGTGGGCGCTTTTGAACATGTTCACTATTTTGACAGTCCTTAATTTTTCAGGGACTGCAATACCGTAGATTTCCAACCATTTATTAATTTCTTCCTCTGTGGCGTTCTCCGGCATGGCGTCAGATTCCAATGCCTTGTTCTGGTTGGGATCGACCTCCACAGAAGAGTATCGGGGTTCTGCGGTTCTTGGTGCAATGTCAAACTCCCTGCCTGTGATGTTGGTCTTGGGTGTGCCGTCTGGGTTCTTGAAGACTGGGGAGCCATCTATCCTACTCTCTTTTGCCATCCAGTCTCCAGCACCTCTCTCAAAGGCTACTGGATTAGTCATCCCCATCTCATTCGCTTCAGCAAGCGCGTCTGCCTCTGTAGCATGGCCGCCGGATGTGTATGCAGCATCGTCGCTTGGAGCCGCATTCTTATGCACTCCCAAATCCACCGTCCTACCTTCGCTTCCAGTGATCTTCTTCAGGATGTCTGGCCCGCGCTTGTCGTATTGCGCTCTCATGCCAGCATCCTGTGGTGGAACTTGAGATTGTGAAAAAATTCTCTTCACATCATCCGACGACCCTGCGGCATTCAGCATTCCAAAATCAATCTCTCCTGCCAACTTTCCATCTTTTGAGCGGATAGATATGACGTCATCTCCTTCATCTTTGAGCGAGTATCCTGCTTCAGCTAGGTTCTTTCTAGCCCTCTCATTATCTGTTCGGGCTTCTATGCGTTGCTTATCATGCCCCTCTGTCATCATCGCTGTCTCTCCGTCTGAGAGGATGACTTTCTTTACCCCTGCTCTACGGGCTTGGTCGAGGACTGCGTTGAG
>JAYVZW010000341.1:0-4335 GCA_043783015.1 Verrucomicrobiota bacterium | reverse complement strand
GGAATCACCGGATCAACGGGATGCTTGGCCAAGGCCCAGATGGTCTCCGTGAGCACGGCTGGGGAGAGTCCCGTGACGGCAATGAGGACAGTTTGCGGCTGGTTTTTCGCGGCAGCCGGAGTTGTGGATTTGGATTTGGCAGGCATAGCAGGTGCAACTGGGCAATAAGTCAGGCGGTAACGTTCGTCGCGAAAGCGTTCTCCACCTCGCTTCCGATGAGGCATTCGATGCTGAGTAAATCGCATTGCTTCCGGATATCATATTCACGTTTCTTATCCAATGCTGACTTGATGCAGAGAATAGAGTGGGCAAATCTTCCGCCAAAATGAGCTTTCCGCGCCAGGGTTGCCTCCAGGTGTTCGAGTGAAGGCGGGCTCGATTTGCAGGAGATGAGCACAAGCCTGGTTCTGCCCGGCTCGAAGGCCAGGAAGTCGGTTTCTCCGAAAGTTGAATCCTCGGAAGCCGAGGCAGGCATCACACCGTGCAGGAAGGCAGTGAAACGCGGGCTTCGCTCCAGGCGGTCATGAATGAAGCCTTCGTAGGCTCCGCCTGTCAGTTGCATGAGCGTCTTGTCCAGGTGGTCGAGTTGCACCCTCGGGTTGCCCTTCCAAAGCGGGCCGATGAACCACCCGTCTCTGCGATGCACCATCAAACCAGCACGAGAAGCCGCATCAAGAAATTGTCTGGCAATCTCCCCCTCAGGAAGTTCCACGGCGCGTTGCAGGACACGGGTCAAGTCATCTCGATTCGGACGTTTTTTTTGCCCAGCATTGCCGTGCTCAACAATGGCTCTTTGAACGCCCTTGACCGCCCTCTGATCCTTCAACAGCAGTTCGAAGGAAATGCGTCCAAAGGCGATGCGGGCTCCTGTTTCTTTGTAAACTTTCCAGTGCTGTCCTTGAAGAAGCCCGTGGGCCGCGAGGATGGCGGGCACATCAAGCCGGCGGGCGACATCCCCGAGCTGCATTGGAAAGTTCAATGGAGCCGTGTCGCCGGAACGGAAGAGCCGTGGCGTGTCGCAGTAAAGAGTCGGCACTCCAGCCTCTCTGGCAGCAAGCCAGGCACCAATGCTCATGTCCTTGGTGCCGCCGGTGTAATTTACACAAGCTTCGCTGTTTTGCGCAATTACTTGGCCGACCACTTTGTGAAAGTTTTCAATCGAGGGTGAATCAGATTCCGCCGAGACGGGATCTGGGACAAAATCGGGGACGGGGCCGCTGCCAAACTTGGGCCAAGCCAGTTTGATGGCATTTTCAATGTCGCGGGTTTTGGCAAGAAACACTTTGTTCGCCGTGCTCACGACGGAAATCACCCTTGCAGGTTTCAAAGCCAGAATCGGCAACACATTTTGGAGGGTTTCGCCGCTAATGATTTGGATGAGAGTCATTTTTTAAGGAGTCTTGAAGCTGAGACGCAATACTTGCCAATCTAGGATGTTCTCCGCACTAACCTCCTGCCCGATCTGCGGACGGAAGCCGGGTGCGTAGTCGGGGGAGAGCAGCCAGACCTCCTCGAAGGACTGGCCGTCCAAGCTGGGAAGTTGCGCGGGATCCAGCGAAAGCGCAGGGCGCGGTGTGGCCGGTCGAAGATCAGCGCAGGCAATGATGCTGGCGAGTTTCACCGTGTTCTCGTGTCCCCAGGCGGAAACCCACTGACGCTCATGCATGGCGGTGAGCAGATCTACCGCGCTACACGGCTCCGCCCGCATGGGACGCCGCACGAGGGAGAACGGGAAGCTGTTGCTGATGAGGAGTGGAGACATTGAAATGAGCAAATTCTGAATGACAAAGCTTAGTCGTGATTCGGGATTGGGCAGATGGGGAGATGTCCGGAGATTTCTTGGTTGGAAACTGTGAGGTCAAGGGTCAGCGGATTCCGGCGAGGGATCATAAGTCATCTGTCCAAGGCCAACTTGGTCGAGATCGGTGCTGCGACCGATGGCCAAGTCTATTTTTATATAGGTATTGACTCCTGTCGAATACAAACTTGGTCGAGATCGGTGCTGCGACCGATGGCCAAGAGCAGGAATCTTCCGTTAAGGATATCGGGGCGCAGGTGGATAGCGCTCGCCCGACGCTGACCGCTTCCTGCGGTGCCGAACAAAAGTGTCTTGTTGGCTACTATCCCGCGTTGCTCGAGCAGCCAACGCCCGGCCTGCCGCATAAGCTCACGCCAGTCACTAACATCTATCTTAGGCACCTGCCGCGCCTCAACACAGCCTGTGCCGAGCAACGAACTCCAAGTAGATGGCCGCTCGCTGGATTTGCCATCGCGAGCCAGAAGCGTGAGGGCGCCAAAGCAGCGCCTGGAGCGAGTGCCGAGAGCTCCCAACCATGAAAACACCTCCATGGTCCGAAGAAGTATCTTCCAGTCATCGGAGCCGAGTCGCTGGGATTGTAGGAGAACATGAAACTCAATGCCATCTGGGATCGCGGATCGCTGATCCCCATCCTTGCGCAGATTGAACGCCAGATATTCGACAATGCCTCCTGCAGGGTGAAGCTCAAGGGCACGGGCGCTTTTCGGGTCCTGGACGGGCGTGGGGGCATCCAGCAGCCGGATCAGCACTCCAGAGGCTTGGCCTGAGTTGCCGCTGGCTGCGCCGTAGATGCGTTGTTCTGATGAGCTGTCGTAGCCAAGAAAGCGGTGCCACCAGCGAAGCTGACCACGGATGGATGCTGCCCGGAGTTCGGCGGTGGCAGCGACACCGTGCAATGTCTTTGGGTGTGCGCCCGCAATCAAGGCAGGGGTCAGCAACTTGAGTTGGAAAACAGCACGCTTCATGGGGTATCGATGAGGTTTTTGATGCGCTCAAGCAGGACCTTGCCCTTTGGTTGACTCAGGAATGAATTCCAGAACGGATCGCGTGGGCTAAACTGCTTAACTTGGTCTGGTGCCAGTGCTTGGAAGATTTTGAGAAGTTCGGCATCATTTTGGATGAGAGATGCCTGCGTGATGAAGCCGCCAGCGGAGAATGAGTTGAGCTTTTTGTTTCCCCATGTTTTGAGGAATGCCTCTGATTCTGGCGGAGGAGGAAGTAATGTTGACAGAGGGTTTGGCGATTCGCTTTCAGGTGTTTCGACGACCAGAAACCACCCATACCCCGCATTTGTCTTGGCCCCGATGCCGAATGTTTCGAGGCTGAGGGCGAGCCAGCGGCGGGCGTGGGTGAGGTGGGAGTCTTGGGCGCGTGCCGTGGGGTGGAGGAGGAAGGCCCAGGTCTGGCCTGGGGCGATGGCGGGAAAGACGACGGGGACGGGTTCTTCGGTGTCGGGGGCGTTGGCGTAGGCGGCGTTGCCCTTGTAATACTCGCCGTGGTGGCAGGTGATGACGTCGAGGTCGATGCCGGGGTCTTCGTCCCAAGGATAGGCAGGCAGGAAGGCGATAGTGCCCGCGAAGTGGGGCAGGCTTTTCCAAGGATTTGTGGCGTGTTCCTTCTTGGGAGTGATGCGAAGGTGGGCGAGCAGTTTTGTGACGACGGCCCGGCGGATAGCTTCCCATTGAGCGCCAGAGGCCCAGGCGAAATCGGATCGCTTTTCCTGCCATTCCTTGTCGCTGCTGAAGTCCTCACGACCTTTCCACTCAAGGTCGCTCCAGCCGAAGATGAAGGCGATCTCGAACAGCAGGTCGGCGGGTTCTTTGTCTATGAAGGCTTCGACAGCGGGGGTTAGAGGGCTTTCCGCATCGCCAGGCTGAAGCTGGTCGGAGGTCCATTCCTGGAGAGCGGCGAGGGCGAGGCGGCGGGCGCAGCCTTTGATAGCGCTGCCAGGGATGACGGGCAGGCCGCTGAGGCGGTCGAGGCTGAGGCCACCGTTTTCAAAGACGCCACCGGCCATGTTGATGAGCAGTCGGCTCTGCTGGCGGGCGAAGAGCAGTCGCGGGGATTTCTCCTTCTCCGGCCCGGCGAGGTCGAGGGCAAAGCTGCGCCAGCTTTGGAGTTTTTCGGCAGGTTTTACTGCGCCGTCTTTGATGGCTTGCGAGTTTCTTCGCCTCCATTCCTTGTCTTGGCGATCATTGGGGAAGTCGATGTAGCGAGTGGCGGCAAGGCTTCGGGAAAGTTTTTTCCCTGCGGTCATTCTGCCGAGCGCCGTCAACATGGCTACTGTGCCTGAAGCGGTGTGAATCATGGCTGAGGAGTGGCAGGCTGGGTTTTGACGAAGCGCTTGAGGTAGCCGAGGAAGACGAGGGCTTCGTCGGTGGCGCGGCGGAGGGTGTGGGCGGTGACGATGATGGGCTGGTTCTGCGCATTTCGGGCACGGCCTGTCAAGTATTCGAGCAGCCAGCGTGCATCCGCCTGACCTCCACCAATGCGTTCGCAGATTTCCATTTCATCAA
>JAYVZW010000340.1:0-4341 GCA_043783015.1 Verrucomicrobiota bacterium | reverse complement strand
AGGACGCGGCCACGGCCAAGTTCGAGACTTCGGAAAGCCTTGGCGGCATTTTCACCTTGTTCAGAACGCTTTCGAACAACCTGACGCTCGCCGAGTTTTCCTTCGTGCTCGACTGGCCCACGCTCGATGCCGCGAAGAAACGCGAGTTGTATTCCAAGTATGCGTGCCATGAACTGAGCTTCTTCCTGCAACGAAAAGACCCGGCGTTCTTCAAGTCGGTCATCCTTCCTTATCTCGCGAACAAGAAAGACAAGACCTTCATGGATCACTATCTCCTCGGCGATGACCTGCGCAGCTATCTGCGTCCGTGGGATTATCAGCGCCTGAACATGGTCGAGCGCATCCTGCTAGCTCAGCGGCACAAGGAGGAGTCAGCCGCGACGGGTCGAGAACTGAGCGATCGGAAAGCAATGCAGCCGCCGAATGTGGACGAGATGTTGCTGCTGTTCGACACTGCCTTGCAGGGTGGTGACCTCGCGGGCGGTGCGGCGGATAAACTCGGGGTGGCGGGTGAATTGAGGGATAATTTAATAAGACGTGAAATTTCCGTTGCACCAGGAGATGCAAATAAACCGGTGTCGGAGACATCAGCCATGCTCGCTGCACCAGCCGCGCCAATGGCAGCGATGGATGGCGCTGGCGGAGCACGATTTGCCGCCCCAGCCTTGAAAAGCAAGAATGGCCGAGCCTTGAAGATGGAGCAAGATGCGAAGGCACCGGAAGAAAAAGACATGGCTGCTGATGAAGCCAAGCCGATGGATAAAAGATTGGAAGAACTCGGCGAAGACGCTGGAAAATTCAAAGAAGGTCTGGATCATGATATAAATCAGGATCGCGAGGCCCGCAGGGGGAGGCAGCAGCAGCTTTATCGCAAGCTTGAATCCACGCAGGAATGGGCGGAGAACAATTATTATCACCTGCCCATCGAGCAGCAGTTGGCTGATCTTGTAGGCGTCAATGGCTTCTGGAAGGATTACGCGCTGTGGGATGGCAAGGGTGGCTTCCTTTCCAAGAACGTCGGCGAGGCCGCGCATTCATTCACAGAGATGATGCTCGCGCTCGCGGTGCTCGATCTGCCTTTCCCTTCGCAGTCCAAGGTGCCGAAGGCGGAGGTCAAAGACCTTTCCCTGACTCTGACTCCCGTGGAGCGCATGATCCTGTTCCATCGCGAGATCAAGCCAGCGGAGATTGACAAGGAAGCCCCGCGTCTGCTGGTGAGCCAGAACTTCTATCGTCAAGGCGATCGCTACATCGAGAAAGACGGAGAGAAGCTCGATAAATTTGTCACCGACGAATTCCTCACCGGCATCGTCTATGGCTGCCAGATTGTGGTGACGAATCCCACCTCGTCCACGCAGAAGCTCGATCTCCTGCTCCAGATTCCGCAGGGCGCGATCCCGGTGCTCGGCTCCAAGGCCACAGACAGCCGGCCGCTGCGCCTCGAGTCCTATCGCACCCATACCGCCGACTATTATTTCTATTTCCCGAAAGCGGGCAAATACGCGCATCATCCCGTGCATGTCTCCAAGACGGAGAAGGTCGTCGCCTTCGCGCCGCCATTCACGTTCAATGTGGTCAACGAACTGACCAAGCTCGACACCGGCTCCTGGGATTACATCAGCCAGTTCGGCAAGCCCGAAGATGTGCTCGCGTTCCTCGATCAGCACAATGTTCATCAGCTTAATCTCGACCGCATGGCCTGGCGTTTGAAAGACGCGGATTTCTTCAAGAAGGCGCTGGAATTGCTGGCGAAACGCCATGTCTATCACAGCACCACCTGGTCTTATGCGCTGATGCATAACTCCAGTGATGCGCTGCGGGATTACCTGCTGCACGCCGATGGATTCATCGCTGAGTGCGGCCCCTGGCTTACCAGCAAACTGCTCACGATTGATCCCGTGGCCCGTTACCGGCATCAGCACCTTGAATACAGCCCGCTGGTCAATGCCCGTGCGCATCAGCTCGGCGCAGGTCGTTCCATTCTCAATGACCGCTTCAGCTCGCAGTATCAGTCGTTGCTCGGCGTGCTCGCGCATCGCGCAGTGCTTGATCACGAGGATATGCTGACGACTTGTTACTATATCTTCCTGCAAGACAGGGTGGAAGAAGCGCTGGCGATGTTTGATAAAGTGGACGCCGCCAAGGTCGCCGAGCATCTGCAATACGATTACATGAAAGCTGTCGCCGCCATGTATCGCGAAGACACCGCCACCGCGCGGCAGATTGCGCAGACGCATGTGAAGCACGACGTGGATCGCTGGAAGGATAAGTTCGTGCAGGTGCTGGCGCAGATTGACGAGATGCAGGGTAAAAAATCGGCGGATGTGAAAGAGGATGATCGCGAACAAAAGCAGAACGATCTGGCCACCACGGAACCGACCCTCGATTTCACCGTTGAAAACAAGGAGGTCAAGCTCGCCTACCACAACCTCAAGGAAGTGACGGTAAATTATTATCCGATGGACTTGGAATTCCTCTTCAGCACCGCGCCGTTTGTCGGACAGGACACCAGCCGTTTCGGCATGATCCAGCCGAATCGCAGCGAGCATATGGTTCTGCCCGCAGACCGCGAGACCCACAGTTTCGCGCTGCCGCGTGAATACCACAGCAGCAACGTGCTCGTGGAGATCACGTCCGCCGGGAAGACGGTGGCCCGCGCCTATTACGCGAACGAGTTGAACATTCAGGTCAGCGAGAACTATGGCCGCATCCAGGTGCTCCACGCCAAGGACTCCCGCCCGCTCTCCAAGGTCTATGTCAAAGTCTTCACCGAGATCAACGGCCAGGCGAAATTCTACAAGGACGGCTACACCGACCTGCGCGGTAAGTTTGATTACCTCAGCCTCAGCACCGGCGAGATTGATCAGGCGACACGCTTCAGTGTTCTCGTTCTCAGCGAGGAGTTTGGCGCTGCCGTGCGGGAGTTGAAACCGCCGAGGCAGTAGGCCAAACCGGTCCGTTCACTTGTGACGCGTTTGCGGCACATAAAAAACCCCGTCCCTCCAGAGAGACGGGGTTGCTTAAGCAAAAGCTGTTTCCGGGAAGCTTACTTCTTGTGATGGTGTGCCAGGAATTCCTTGCGGCTGACAAATCCGTCCTTGTCCGTATCCATGGCCTCGAATTCCTTCTTGGCCTTCACGATGTCTTTGTGGTGGGGAAGGAACTCCGCGTGGTTGAGCTTGTCGTCGTGGTTGACGTCCATCTTATCGAACTGCTCTTCAGGAGTGAGCGGCTTGACGGTTTCCTTTTGAGGCGTGTGCGGCTGGACGGCTTGTTTAGTATTATTGGTGCCATTCTTGGCGGCGAAAGAACCTGAGGCTCCCATCAGGGAGAGGCAGACGGCGATGATGTGGTTTGTTTTCATAGTATGATTTTGGGTCTTCAAAGCGGGAAACGATGCTCCTCCATCCCTTCTTTCAAGAAAAGCAAATGAGCATCCCAGACCCGTATCCCGCCTCAAAAACCGGGCAGGGGATTCGCGGCGGGTTTGGAGCCTTCTTTGGGAGCGGGCTTTCGCAGACGGGCGACGTAATTGGCGTGCCGCTGGTCGGCGTATTCCCGGAGCATGATTTCCAACTGAGTAATGCTTTTGTCAGCAGACGAAAAAACCGCGATGCGGTTCCGGTCACTGGACAGGCGGTAATCGCGTTCTGCATACAGCAAAGGAGTGCTCCAGTTGCCCTTGGTGGCGTTGGCCTTTAGCAGCGACTCCACCTCTTCGTTTTGCAAAGTGGGTTTGCGGAAAGTGATGTGCCAGGCCGAGCCTTTGTGGAACTCAACGATGATGGTCACACCCGATTTTGAAAATACGGCAGTCTCGGGATCGCTCTGGGGCAGCAAGGCTTGGCGCTTCTCAATCAGCGGGCCGTAACGTTCCGTGCATTGTTCCACAGTTTCACCGAGGCGGGCACGGGCACTGCCGGTTAGCACGCAGATCAGAAAGAGAAGCCGGATGTTTCGCATGAATGAATACATAACTCATGGGGCGCGGCCGAGTCAACGTTGCCGGTCGCGAATCTCCAGCAGCTTCTTCATGACGTGGTGGAGATTTCCGCTCCAAGTCGCAGTGCCGAAGGCGTCGTGCAGGGTGCGGTAGAGCTCATAAAGTTCCAAATAGACGGCGTGGTTTTCCGCGTTCGGGTAATAAACTTTTTCCCGCGTGGCGGTAACGCGTGACTGGATTTCCGCGACCGTGCCCGCTTCCCCTGCGGCGGCTCCGAAGATTGCAGCGCCGAGCGCGCAGGTTTGCTCGCTGCGGCTGACCTTCATCGGACGACCGGTGACGTCGGCATAGATTTGCATGAGCGTTTCATTCTTGATGGAAAGACCACCGGTGTTGAT
>JAYVZW010000339.1:0-4352 GCA_043783015.1 Verrucomicrobiota bacterium | reverse complement strand
GCTTGCGTTTCATGATCAAGTGAAACACCTGCAACGAGCACGGACCATAAATAAATGTATCTCCTGGGTCAGCTACCAATGCGCGACGCATGGCGAGCGCATCGCGGTCACTGATGCCGTCTTCATGCAACTCGAAATAAGGGTCCAGCCCGCTGGTGAAATCCAACAATTGCCGGATCGTGATGCGAGATTTTTTTTTGTCGTCTCTCCATTCCGGCAGAGTATCTGCCGCCCCTTCTTTCAGCGACAATATCCCATCCTCTTCCGCAGCCAACGCGGCCAGATTCCAGAAGCCCTTGGTGCCACTGTAAATTTTGTGCGCCTCCTTGGAAGAAAAACCATTCGGATATTCTTCAAAAATAACTTTCTCGTGCTGAATGACCAACAGAGATTTCCCCCGCGTCCCTGCGGAGTAAGCTGCGGCAGCCCGAACATTCTGCATTGAAAGTCCTGGATTCTCTTTGCCATTTAGCTTGATGGCTGAAGCCCCGCCCATCAGCAACATCTTGGACAGCATCGTGCGGCGTTTCATGACCCATCATCATAGTCCTATCGCGGAGAAATACAATCTCTCGAATCACCCGGCTATCAACTTCGACCAAGCCGCAGCCTTTTGCGCAAACGATTTCTCCGGCTCCGCATACATGATACTGCGGGATACATTGATCAACAGCGGTGCCGTGCGGTCTGTGCCACGCAAGGCGGCCACATCCCCTCCCTGCGCCCCAAGCCCAGGAACCAGCAGCGGCACATCAGGAATGCGCGCCAGAATATCGCTCGAGGCATTCGTCAATCCAACCACCAGGCCGCCCTGTGGCACACCCTTGAGCATGTCGCACACAAGTTCAAAGACGTGACGCTCGCCAACGCGCCGCATCTCGATATCTTGCGCACCTGCATTCGAGGTCACCGCAAGCAAATACAATCCTTTGTCCGTGTATTCGAGAAAAGGCTCCAGCGTGTCGCGTCCCATGAACGGGTTCAGCGTCACCGCATCCGCACCGATGACATCAAAACAAGCCTTTGCGTAATAGCGTTGCGTCTCGCCGATGTCTCCGCGCTTCACATCGAGCACCATGGGAATGCCGCTCGGTATCATGCTGCGCAATTCTTCAAGAAGCTTCATGCCCTGCCAGCCGAGTGCTTCAAAGTAAGCCGCATTCGGCTTGTAGGCAGCAGCATAAGGCGCGGTCTGGTGAATGACCTCGCGGATGAACTCCCGGGCTTCCTCGGCGGAGTTCGCACGCACATCGAGACCGACGCACAAGTTGGAGCCGCACTTCGCAATTCTGTCGGTCAATTTTTCAGCGTAACTCATCGTCCAAGCAGGATCTTTCCATTCAAAATCACATGTTCCACGCTTCCCTGAAGCGTCTTGTCCAAGAACGGCGTGTTCACACTCTTCGACTTCATGAATTCCTTCGTAAATGTTGTCGTTGCATTGGGATTGAAGACAATAAACTCAGCTGTGGCCCCTTCAATGATGGGCACTGGTTTCAGTCCGATGATGCGGCGCGGTTCGGCAGAATATCGTTTCACGATCACGTCCCAGCCAAAAGTGCCTTTACTGATAAAGTAGTGATAGAGTGAGACTAGCGCCGTCTCCAACCCCGTGATGCCAAAGGGCGCACTGGCGAAATCGCTGTTCTTTTCAAACGGCGTGTGCGGCGCGTGATCAGTGGCGATGACATCGAAGACTCCATCAATAAGTCCTTGCAGCAGCGCGGCATTGTCCTCTTTAGTGCGCAGCGGTGGATTCATTTTATAGGCGGTGTCGTAATCGCCAATGTCCTCGTGATTGAAGATGAGATGGTGCGGCGCAATCTCACAGGTCACTTTCACTCCCTCCTCTTTGAAGCGCCGAATGGTGTTCATGCCCCGCGCAGTGGTGACGTGCTGGATGTGGACCTGCGCGCCAGTGTATTGCGCAATGCGAATGTCGCGGTCGAGGCAGATTTCTTCACTGATCGCCGGAATACCTTCGAGTCCGAGGCTGTAACTGAGGCTGCCTTCGTGCAGCGAACCCTTGCCGCTGAGTTCCATCGTTTCGCAATGGCTGGCGAGGATCAAACCAAAGTCGCGGGCGTATTCCATTGCGCGACGCAGGACGACGGGATTGCTCACAGGAAAGCCGTCATCGGTAATCATCACTACACCCGCAGCCTTCATGGCTCCGATGGCGGCGAGTTCCTTACCCTCGCGTCCCTTCGTGATGGCGCCGCTGGTGTAAATGGGGATGCGGCATTTCGCGGCCGATTCAAGAACCGTCTTGACCACGCCCGCACTGTCAATCGCAGGCAAAGTATTCGGCATCATGACAAAGCCCGTCACGCCCCCGTTGATCGCAGCTTCACTGCATGAAGCGATATTTTCTTTTTGCTCCTGTCCCGGCTCGCGCGCATGAACATGAACATCGAACAACGCGGGCAGCAGAATCTTGCCCGTGCAGTCAATAACTTCGCAATCCTTCGGGGCCGCAATGTTCTGAGCGACTTGTTTGATCTTGCCGCCTTCGACGAGAACGTCTGCACGAGTCAACTCGCGCTTGTCTTCCGTCGCAATGTCGCCGCCCTTGAAAAGTTTAAATGCACTCATGATTTCGCCTCCTCCACGACACTCCCGGGCTTCAGCCAGTAGAGCACGCTCATGCGCACAGCGATGCCGTTTTCCACCTGCTGATCAATCAGGCAACGATCGTAAGTCATCACGCTGTCATTCAATTCCACGCCACGATTCACCGGGCCGGGGTGCATGACATAAATTCCGGAGTCGCGCACGCGCTTGAGTCGTTCGTCAGTAAGTCCGTAGAGACGATGATATTCGCCCACGCTCGGAAAGAAGGGGACATTTTGCCGCTCCATTTGCACGCGCAGCAGATAGATCACATCGGGCTTCCAAGCGTAGAGTTCATCCCAGTTTGTGAAGACGGAGATCTCTTTCGGTGTGTCGCGCGGGATCAAGGAGCCGGGCGCGAGCATTGCCGTGGCCATGCCCATGCGACGGCAGAGCAGGTTCGTGGAGCGCGCCACGCGCGAGTGCTGAATGTCGCCCACAAACGCGATGCGAGAGCCTCGCACATCACCGCCGAAGACTTCCTTCATGGTAAAGACATCGAGCAGTGCCTGCGTAGGATGCGCATGGAATCCATCGCCGGCATTGATGACGGACGCGGTGGTGTTTTTGGCAATGAGGTTGGGGATGCCCGACATGCCGTGCCGGACGACCACATAATCCGTGCGCATGGCTTCCAATGTGGAAATGGTGTCGAGCACCGACTCCCCTTTCACCACTGAGGAAGTGCTTACGGAAAAGTTGATCACGTCCGCCGAGAGCCTGCTGGCCGCGACCTCGAACGACGAGCGTGTGCGCGTGCTCGGCTCATAAAATAAGGTGAGCACCGTGCGCCCTCGCAACGTAGGGACTTTTTTCACGCTGCGCTTGAAGAGATTTTTGAACGGAACCGCGTTCACCAGAATGAATTCCAGCTCCTCATCGGTGAGAGATTGGATGTCGAGAAGGTCTTTGCGCGGTGTCATCGGCGACCTCCTTTTTGCACATAAACCGCGTCCTCGCCATCCACTTCTTCAAAGCAAACCGAGACCCGCTCGCCGGGCTGCACGAAAACAACCTCGCCCACATAATCGGCCGCGATTGGCAATTCGCGCCCACCGCGATCAATCAACACGGCCAGCTCCACCTTGCGCGGACGCCCATAGTCCAGAAGCTCATCCAAACCGGCGCGGGCCGTGCGCCCGGTGTGCAACACTTCATCGAAGAGAATGACGTGCAGATTGTCGAGATCGAACGGGATGTCGGAACCCACCAGCTTGGGCATCATCTCGAGCGATTTCAAATCATCGCGATAGAGAGAAATATCCACGCGCCCCAGTAGCAGCGTCTTGTAATGTGGTTTAAGCAAAGCAAACACACGCTCCGCGAGCGGCACACCCCGCCGGTGGATGCCGATGAGTGCCAGTTCCTCCATTTTGCATTTCTCACGAATGGCCCACGCAATACGCTCGATGCGCTGAGCAATGTCTTTCTTGGTGAGAATCGGCGCACTGTCCGGCATTAAAGACCCAATGTGGCGAGTGCGCGGCCAGTTTGCAAGCTCTGTGGACACAATTTGCACCGATCCCCGAGAAGTTATCTCGGGCAAATGCTGCATCCGTTCAGAAGAAAGAAGAATGGCGCGTCCTGACTGTGTTACGTTAAGCCGCCAGTTTCAGAATCCGGTGCGCGAACATGCAGGCGTTCAGTCCCGCCTTGCTGTGCAGGCCGACGGTGGCGCAAGGCACGCCACCGGGGAGTTGAGAGATGGAGAGCAGGGCATCAATGCCGTTCAAGGGACC
>JAYVZW010000338.1:0-4357 GCA_043783015.1 Verrucomicrobiota bacterium | reverse complement strand
GTGATGCCACGGTGCTGAAGGATTTGCTGATGGGCGAGCTGTTGAGGAAGGCAGTCTGCACACTGAATTCTTTGCGCGGGCCCGCCGCCGTGCTCTCGGCATAGAGCACACGATCTGGACGCGGGGTTACACCGTTGGCGGATAAAAAGCTGCGCAGCCGCGGCGTATCGCCATTGGGATCAAGCAGCACCAGAATCGCGGCTCGCTTGCCTTCCCAGTAATCTTGAAGCATGGCAAGTTCCCTCTCCGCGAGGTCGTAGCGTAAACCGAGAAGCACAATGCCACTGGCGTCGGGGGGAATTTCCGTCACATCCGTAAGATTAAGCGCGGCGGTCTCAATGTTCTGCTGGCGGCCTAGTTCGGTCAGTGCGGCGAATGACGGATCAGTGTCGCGACCGCTGGCGTTGCCTTTGCCGACGATGCAATAAAACTTGTGAGCGCCGCCTTCGACGAGGGAGATGATGGCGGAAGTGACGGCCTCTTCGCCACGGAAGTCCAGACTGGGGCGTTCGCGGCCACCTTCCAGCCCCTTGATGACAAGCTCATCTTCGCCGATAAAACGGTTGTGATCATTGGCCCGCACCAAAATGCCGTTGCCGTGAAGCACGATGCCGTTTTGCAGCTTCAACTGCTCGGCGCGCTCGATGTCGCGCGCGGGATCGATCTCTTCGATGTGGATGCGGTTTTTCTTCACACGTCGGTATTCCTCCATCAGAGTGCGCGCATCTTTCATGCTGTCGGAATCCCGGGTGAATATGAGTGTCAGGGTGACGTCCTTGGAGAGCTTGCGCAGGTTATTGATGGTAAGTTCGCTCAACGTGTAGTCGCGGCTGGGGCTGAGATCGAAGCGCTGGTAATGATGATAACTGAGATAGTTGACCAGCAGGAACAGGGCGACGCAGAGGACGATCTGTGCGAACACGTTCGCGGCGATGCTCCAGCGGCGCATGGGCCGGGCAGGTGCCGGGTCGGGTTCAAAGGGAGTGGCGTCAGGCATGGGCGGTGAGGATCAGAGACGCCAGCGGCGGAATTCCAGAACGTGGTGGGTGAAGACGAGGAAGAGCAGGGAAAAACTGCCGTAGTAAACCAGGATTCGAGTATCAACCAAGCCTGATGTGAAGACCCGGATGTGCTCGATGCTGGCGATGTAATATACGAGATCAACAAAAACTTCTGGAACGCGGCGGCCAAGATAAAGGATGAAAATTCCAAGCAGGAAATGCATGACGCTGATGGTGAAGGAAAGCGCGGCGGCGACGATCTGGTTCGATGTGAGAGCCGAGGCAAAACAGCCGGCTGCGAGATTGAAAAGGCCCATAAAAAAAAGCAATAGATAGGTGCTGTAGAGCACACCGTGAGGCAGCTCCGTTGCGCCCGCAGTCATCCACTGGAAGAGGGCGAAGTTACCCAGGCTCGGAAGCCAGAGCAGGCAATAGAAAAAGACGGCGGCCAGATACTTGGCACTGACGACCTGCCAGGTATGCACGGGCGCGGTGAAGAGCGTTTCAAATGTTCCGAGCTTTCGCTCCTCCGCAAAGAGTCGCATGGTCAGAAGCGGGAATACGAAGAAATAGGAAATCCAGAACCACGTGGAATTGAAGGTCCAAGTCACGATGCTGCCGGCACGCGGCCCGCTTTCCAGTGCGGCGATGGCGGCGCGGAAGGAAAAGCCGTTGATAACCATCACCAATCCCATGACCACCCAGGCGACCGGCGAGAAGAACAGCGCGCGGAGTTCTTTGAAAAACAGTGTGGATAAAATTCTCATGAACGCGGAGCGGATTTTTAGATTTCGCTGGAGGTCAATTCGACAAAGACATCTTCCAGGCTGGGCAGTTCACGGTGAAGTTCCCGGATGTGCCATTTTTTTTGCAAAGCGAGGTCGAATATGGCTCCGCGGATGTCAGCGCGGGCCTCGACGCGGAGGGTGAAGCGCTTCCAGGTATCGTCTGTCTTCTCCTCGGTGATCTTGCGCACGCCGGTGATTTTTGAAAGCTCTTCAGCCAGGTTGCCCTTGCCCTGAAGTTCTACATGCACGTCGCTCGCGGCGCGCAGACGGTTTACAAGTCTGCGTGGAGAGTCATCCGCGCGGAGCTTGCCGCGATGGATCAGCAAAACGCGATCGCAAGCGTGTTCAACCTCGGAGAGAATATGGGTGGACAGCAGGATGGTGCTGGCGGGCCGGAGTGCTGCCAGCAACTCCCGCACATGACGGATTTGCACGGGATCGAGTCCATTGGTCGGCTCGTCGAGGATGAGGAGCGGCGGGCGGTTGATGAGTGCGTCGGCCAGGGCCACACGTTGGCGGTAGCCTTTGGAGAGAGTGCCGATGATTTTGCGACGTGAGTCTGTGAGGGCGCAGGCTTCCATGGCCTCATCTGTGTTTTTTATCAGGGCTTTCCCTTTAAGTCCCTTCAGTGCACCGCGGAAATGAAGATATTCCTTCACCCGCATGTCCGTGTAGAGGGGGGCATTTTCCGGCATGTAGCCCAGGCTCTGTCTTGCTGGAATGGATTGGTGGAATACGTCAAAGCCGTTGACGCGGGCAGTGCCGGAAGTCGGGGGCAGATAACCAGCGAGGATCTTCATCGTGGTGCTTTTGCCCGCGCCGTTGGGACCGAGAAAGCCAACGCATTGACCCGCCTCAATCGAGAAGGTCAGACCTTCAACAGCTGTGCGGCCCGCATATTGCTTCGTGAGGGAATGAACTTCAATAATGGCAGGCATGTGGCGGGCGAAAGCAAAGGACAGAATGGGGCGAATGACAACCCGCAATTGCGGGGAGGGCAAGCGCAAGAATGGTGTATGGAAAGGAGGAACGATGTAACGGAGAACTTGATGCCGGGCAGACCAGCATCCCGTTGTTGCAATATTCCACTGTTCCGCCGCTTCCGCGTTAAGGCAGCGGTTTGATAAAGATGTCTTGGTAGAAAGTCGTGCTCTTGGGATCGTGTCCTTGAAGGGCGATGGTTCCTTCGCTGAGCTTGCGGCCGTCCATGTTCTTGAGGGTTTTCTTGGGATCCCAGTCCTCCGGCTCGGTCCAGTCAGTGGTCACCTTATCGTCGATCTTGATGATGATGTGCTTGCCTTCGACTTTGATGTAGTAGTCGCACCAGACGCCGTCGGTGTTGGGTGCCTTGTCCATGACGTCGGCGACGCCATAGAGTCCGCCGGTCTTTTTGCGGTCGGTGTGGGTGGCGTTCACCTGGCATTCATAGCCGTTCACAGGCCAGCCTTTTTCCACAAAGGCCGTGTGAAAATAAATGCCGGAGTTTGATCCGGGTGTGGTCATCACTTTGGCTTTGAATTCAAAGTTTTTGTATTTGGCATTGCCGTCAGTGCCGGTGTAAAAAAGGTGCACGCGTCCGTTGCTGATTTTCAGTTTGCCGTCTTCAACGCTGAAAGCGTTAATTTTTTCGCCAGGCTTTTCTTCCGTGGTGACATTGGATTTCCAGCCTGTGAGATCTTTTCCGTTGAAAAGAGAGATCCAGCCTTCATCGGCTTTGGTGATGGCGGTGTGCGCCATTGCGGCCAGGGCGATGATGGCAATGAAGTTTGGTTTCATGAAAACAGATTTTGGCGAGGAGACAAACTTTGTCGAGGGGGAATGGAGTGCAGGATGCACCTTCAATCTCAAAATGAAAAAGCCCGGGTCAGTTGGCCCGGGCTTCAACAAAAGGATTCTTTCAGTGGAATTTAATCCCTGATTTTGGCGATTGCTTTATCCCGGCAGTCAATAGCCATCTTCCAGGCTTGTTCCTTGCCGAGTTTGGCCACGGAGAAGGATTTTTTGATGACCTTGCCGGGTTCGGGACTCCATGAGGCTTCGACGTGGTCGTAGCTATAGGTTTTATCAGCAACTTTGATATTGGTCTTGCGCAGGCGGATGCCGCGGTGCCCTGAGGTGTTGCGGGCAGTCACCTTGTTGGCAAGTTCGCGCCGTCCCCATGGCTTGAGCTTCTTCTCCATTTTGTCACGGACCTTGCGTGCTTCCTCCAAAGCTTTTGTTTTGCCGCCGTGTGCGGAGTCGGAGAAGAATTGATTAAAGCGTTCGCCCCGACGGTAGATGCGAACTTCCCATCCGCGGATGGGGCGTTTTTCGGCATCACCTTTAGTTTCGATGCGAGTGATGTTCTGATTAGGATTGGATGTTTTTCTGGCCATGGTGTTTTTGCATTGGGATTAGTATGTTATTGTTGATTAATTTACAGGGAGTTGTCAAGCTGGGATATCATGGGTCGTTGTTCTCCGTCAACAGTTTATGGTAAAGGCCGAGGACTTCCTGCGTGCGGGAACTGGATTTTTTGGGGAAATGTTTATCATCAAATCTGGCTACTAATTGCAGTCCTCTCGTAGA
>JAYVZW010000337.1:0-4369 GCA_043783015.1 Verrucomicrobiota bacterium | reverse complement strand
CCCAACGGTTCGACAAGGATGCAGCGCTCAAACAGAGACTCGCCCAAACTTTGAAATTGAGTGAGGTCAAGGCATCCGATTATGACGCGGTATTCTATCCCGGCGGCCATGGCCCTTTGTGGGATCTGGCCGCGGATGCTAACTCAATCGCCTTGCTCGAAGCCTTCCAGCAACAAGGAAAGCCCATGGCCTTGGTGTGTCATGCGCCCTGTGCCTTGCTCAAAGTCAAATTGCCCAACGGCACACTATTGATAAAAGGAAAGAACGTAACCGGGTTTGCCGATACCGAGGAAGCAGGTGTGAAGCTGACCGAGGTGGTTCCCTTTTTGCTGGAGGATGAGCTGAAAAAGGCGGGCGCAATTTACAGCAAAGGCCCCGATTGGGGAGTTCATGTGCAGACCGACGGGATGCTGATCACCGGCCAAAACCCCGCCTCCTCCGCCGAAGCCGCCAAAGTCCTGCTCAAATTATTGAAGCTCTAAATCAACCGCACCAGCAAGTAACCCAAAAACCTATTATGAAAGACCCTGTCTATAAGCTAATCGAACTCACCGGCACCTCCGCAAAGTCCATTGAGGACGCCGTGGAAAAGGCCCTCCAACGCGCGCACAAAACCATCAAGAACCTATGCTGGTTTCAAGTGATCGAAACGCGCGGTAACATCGAAAAGGGCAAGGTGCATCACTGGCAGGTGACCATCAAAGTCGGCTTTGCGGTGAATGACTAGTCATCTCGCCACAGAATCCAACTGAAAAACCTGTAACCTCGTTGGAAAGTGAAAGCCCCGCTGCAAGTATTGCTTTGTTCCAAGTTCCGAAGCGGCGTCCAACCGTTGTGTCGGCATAGAGGCCATGCTCGCGGTATTGGGGCTGTGATACTGCGGAGGCGTTGAGGTGCTGGGCGACGCGGCGCAAATCAGCGAGTAATTCGGCGTCAGTGGCCGGCTGGCCGGAAACACGAGAGACGTGAAATGCTCCGTCGTTCATAGAGTGCGCCCAGAATCGCCTAACAGGTGGATCAGTAACAGAAAAGTTGGGGTGGTCCCAGCGCCTTTATACCTGACGGCTTTGTTGGCATATTGAGCACAGATAACAAAAGCGGCGCTTGGGTTCGCAAGAACTTTGTTATTTTCACTGATCTATTGAAGTAGAAGCGGCGCCCTCGCCGCTTTCTTGGACACAAAGCGACGAGGGCGTCGCTTCTACTTGTCGTTGAGCGGTTCTTCAACCGAGCTGCGCGAGCGCGGCTTTGACTGCGTCGAAGTTCGGGAGGTCTTTCGGCGTGGCGGTTTGCTCGGCGTATTGGACGGCGCCGTTCTTGTCGATGACGAACGCGGCGCGGGCGGAGGTGTCGCCGACTCCGGCGAGCATAGGGAAGCGCACGCCGTAGGCATCCGTCGTGGTCTTGTTCAGGTCGCTGGCGACGGTGATGGTGATGTTGTTCTGCTTGGCCCATGCTTCCTGTGCGAAGGGGCTGTCCACACTGATGGCGATGACGTCGGCATTGAGCGAGGAATAGCCGCCGAGTCCGGCGCTGATATCGCACATTTCCTGTGTGCAAACGCCGGTGAAAGCCAGCGGGAAGAAAAGGATGACGGTGTTTTTCTTGCCGAAGTTGTCGCTGAGCTTCACGTCCTTAAGCTCGCCGGTGGACTTGGATTTAAGGGTGAAATCGGGGGCGGTGGTTCCAACAGAGATGGGCATATAGTAGTGGGGGTTGAGTGAGGCGGGACAGTAGGAGGACTCTGTGATAGGTCAACTGACAAGGCGCGCGGAGTGGAGTCACGCTTTCTTGAACACCACTTTCCCCTTCTCCAGCAAACCATCGACCACGTCGCCGTCTTTGAACTTGCCATCGAGCACGTCGAGGCTGAGGGGGTCGAGGACGAGGTGTTGGATGGCGCGCTTGAGAGGGCGGGCACCGAATACGGGGTCGTAGCCTTCGTCGGCGATCTTGCGCACGGCGTCGTCAGTGAGCTTGAGCGTGATGTTTTGTTTCTTCAGCCGGGCAACGACGCGCTGGACTTGTATCTTAACGATCTGGTCGAGATCCTTGGATTCGAGCCGGTCGAAGATGATGACTTCATCAATGCGGTTGAGGAACTCGGGGCGGAAGAACTGTTTCAAGGCGTCGCGAACGAGAGCTTCGCGCTGCTCGGAGTTGCTCATGTCCTGGATGTGCTGGCTGCCGATGTTGCTGGTCATGATGATGACCGTATTGCGGAAGTCCACGGTGCGGCCCTGACCGTCGGTGATGCGGCCGTCGTCGAGGACTTGCAACAGAGCATTGAAGACATCGGGATGCGCTTTTTCGACTTCATCGAAGAGCACGACGCTGTAAGGCTTGCGGCGCACGGCCTCGGTGAGCTGCCCGCCTTCTTCGTATCCGACATAACCGGGAGGCGCGCCGATCAAGCGGGCGACGCTGTGCTTCTCCATGTATTCCGACATGTCGATGCGCTGCATGGCGTTCTCGTTATCGAAAAGGAATTCGGCGAGGGCTTTGCTGAGTTCAGTCTTGCCGACTCCGGTTGGGCCGAGGAACAGGAAGCTGCCGATGGGCCGGTTCTCGTCTTGCAATCCTGCCCGCGCGCGGCGCACGGCGTTGCTGACAGCTTTGATGGCGTTCTTTTGTCCGATCACGCGATGACCGAGGCGCTCCTCCATTTGGGTGAGCTTGTTCCGCTCGCCTTCCTGCAAACGCGAGACAGGGATGCCCGTCCATGCGGCCACGACGCGGGCGATGTCTTCCTCGGTCACTTCTTCTCTCAGCAAGACGTTCTCCGTTTTCCGTTTTCCATTTTCCGCTGAAGCTTCGAGTTCCTTTTCGAGTTTGGGAATGAGTCCGTATTGGATTTCCCCTGCGCGACCGAAGTCGCCTTTGCGCTGCGCCTGTTCGAGCTCGGTGCGGAGCTTGTCGATCTCCTCCTTGACCTTGCGGCTGGCGTTGACGGATTCCTTTTCCTTTTGCCATTGAAGTTTGAGCGTGTCGCTCTTTTCCTTCAGCGTGGAGATTTCTTTCTCGAGGCTTTCGAGTCGCGCCTTGCTGGCGGCATCTTTTTCTTTTTTCAAGACCTGACGCTCCATCTCGAACTGCATGACCGAGCGCTCAATGACATCGATTTCCGTGGGCATGGAATCGAGTTCGATTTTGATGCGGCTCGCGGCTTCATCAACGAGATCAATGGCCTTGTCCGGCAGGAAGCGGTCGGCAATGTAGCGATTGCTCAGTGTCGCGGCCGCAATGATCGCGCCATCCTGGATGCGGACGCCGTGATGGACTTCGTAGCGTTCCTTCAGGCCGCGCAAGATGGCGATGGTGTCCTCGACGCTCGGCTCGCCAACCATGACGGGCTGGAAGCGACGCTCCAACGCGGGATCTTTTTCAATGTGCTTGCGATACTCATCGAGCGTGGTTGCGCCGATGCAGCGCAGTTCGCCGCGCGCAAGTTGGGGCTTGAGCAAGTTGCCTGCATCCATCGCGCCCTCGGCCTTGCCGGCGCCGACGATGGTGTGGAGTTCATCGATGAACAAGATGATCTCGCCCTCACTGCTGGTGACTTCTTTAAGGAATGCTTTCAGGCGTTCCTCAAACTCGCCGCGAAATTTTGCTCCCGCCATCATCCCGCCGAGATCCATGCTAATGAGCTTCTTGTTCTTCAAGGAATCAGGGACGTCCCCGGCGACGATACGGCGCGCAAGTCCTTCCGCGATGGCCGTCTTTCCCACGCCCGGTTCGCCGATGAGCACGGGATTGTTTTTCGTGCGGCGCGAAAGCACCTGCATCACGCGGCGTATTTCCTCGTCTCGGCCAATCACAGGATCGATTTTCCCCCGCTTCGCGCGAGCGGTGAGATCGGTGCCGTATTTTTCCAAGGTCTGATATTTGCCCTCCGGGTCTTGATCGGTCACGCGTTGAGCGCCACGCACGCCGGCCAGGGCTTGCAAAACGGCCTCGTATTTGAGACCGGCCTTCTTCAAGACGTCCTCGATGTCCGTCCGTGTTTTGAGCAGGGCGAGGATGAAGTGCTCAACGCTGAGATATTCGTCCTTGAGCTTTTGCTGCTCTTTTTCCGCATTGGCCAAGGTCTCGCGCAAATCGCTTGATAGATTTGGCTGGCCTCCGCCAGAAACTTTGGGCTGGCGGGCGAGATGACCTTCAACCGCCAACTTTAAAGCTGTAGCATCGACTCCGATTTTTTCGAGCAACGGCTTCGCCAATCCCCCATCCTGCTCCAGCAGCGCCAGCGTCACGTGTGAGGGCTTCAATTCAGCGTGACCATAGCGCGCGGCGATGGATTGGGCGGAAGCGAGAGCTTCCTGCATTTTTACGGTGAAGCGTTCTGGATTCATAGGTAAGAAGTAGTCAG
>JAYVZW010000336.1:0-4370 GCA_043783015.1 Verrucomicrobiota bacterium | reverse complement strand
ACGGGTGCGCGGGCGCTCGTATAGTTCAGCGGGTGCGCCAAGCTGCTCCATGCGCCCCTCGTTCATCACGGCGATACGGTCGCTCAGCCCCATGGCTTCGGTTTGATCATGCGTGACATAGATGAAGGTAATGCCCACTTCTTCATGGAGCTTGTGCAACTCGCCCAACATGTGCTGGCGGAGCTTGAGGTCGAGCGCGGCGAGCGGCTCGTCGAGCAGGAGGACTTGCGGTTTGTTGATGAGTGCGCGGGCGATGGCAACGCGTTGTTTCTGGCCACCGCTGAGCTGGTCGGGGCGTTTGTCGGCTTGATCACCGAGCCGCACGAGATCGAGCATCGTGGCTACTTCACGGCGGATTTCCGATTTGCCACGGCCCGCGATGCGGAGGCCGAAGCCGATATTCTCCGCCACATTGAGATGAGGAAACAGCGCGTAATTCTGGAACACCGTGTTCACCGGACGCTTCTCCGGCGGCAACATCGTGATGTCGCGACCATCGAGCATGATGCGCCCTGTGTCAGGAGAGGCGAACCCGGCGGCGAGTCGGAGGAGCGTGGTCTTCCCGCAACCGCTGGGGCCAAGCAGCGAGAAGACTTCGCCACGCGCGATGGTCAAGGACACGCTATCCACGGCGCGCAGCGAGCCGAAGGATTTACTGATGTTCTCGAAGATAAGGAAGTCATTCATGGGTCGGAACACAGCCATTTTCCTGCATTCGATGGGATGAAGTTTTTCATGCGTTCCAGCAACTCTTCCGGTTCCGTGCCCACGAGCATCAGCTCGTGATGTTGCGGCTTGAGCAATGCGCTGGCAGCCATGTGATTCATCATGGCCAGAAGGTGATCGTAAAATCCCGCGACATTCAGCAAGGCGACCGGCTTTTCATGAAAGCCGAGCTGAAGCCAGGCCACGGCCTCGAACAATTCCTCCAGCGTGCCATAGCCGCCGGGCAGTGCGAGGAATCCATCGGAGTGATCCATCATGAGCTTCTTACGCTCATGCATCGTGTCCACTTCGATCAGTTGCGTGAGCTGGCGATGCTCTACTTCCAGCGCGATCAGTTTGCGCGGGATGATGCCGATGACTTCTCCACCCGCTGCAAGCGCGGCATCCGCCACCACGCCCATCAGGCCGACGCTGCCTCCGCCATAGACAATGCCAATGCCCTGTTGCGCGCAGAGCCGGCCTGCGACTTCTGCCGCCTCACGAAAGGCTGGGTTGCTGCCGAAATTTGAACCGCAATAGACACAGAGCCGTCGCATCGTCACCAGTGGAATTGTCAAGGGGATTGCACAAGAAAAAAGAATGCCTGCGCCATCAAAATTTCTTTGAAATTCGCTATGCTTATCCCGTCTCTGGACGGATATATTGGCGCATTCAACACATGGACGTCATCGGTTTTGATCACAGAGAAGTCGGGATGATCCTGTCGTTTGTTGATTGCATTGTTTCCCATGAAAACGTCGCTGTTCTCCGCACTCATCTGCCTCTTCCTTGCGAGCTTTGCGCCCGCTGCTGACCTGATCGTCGAACCCAAAGTTCTCACCCCGAAATCCACACTGGAGTTGCGATTCGATACTCCGATGGTGGACAAGTCACGTGTGGGGACAGTGGAAAAAAACTCCCCCCTGGTCGCGAATCCGGCGGTGGAAGGAGAATTCAAATGGACTAGCACCCGCAGCGGTCAGTTCCATTTCGTCAAGCCGCTGACCTTCGGTGCGAAGTTTCACTTTGCCCTGCGCGCTGGTTTGCAGGACGCTGCTGGCAAGGCGGTGGAGACTGAGGAGTTCGAAGAACTGGAAACCGAAAAGTTCCGCAGTGTGGTCGAGTGGCGGGACTATCCCTATAATCATAATGGGGTGGAGCAGCGGGTTCCCCATTATATCATCCAATTCTCCGACTCCGTGGATGCGGCCGAGGCCGCAAAGCAGATTTATTTCGCCACGCCACAGGGTCGCGAGAAAATCTCCGTGACCGCGCGTCCAGCCACCGGAAAAGATTTCAAGCATCGTGGCGAAAATGAAGTGACCCCCACATGGGAGGAGCAGACGGCAGGATTGAAGCCGCAACTCAAGGACGAAGAAGTGCGCCCGAACGCCATTGTGGTGCAGAGCAAGGAACCGCTGCCCGTCGGGGAGAAGTGGACCATCGTGATTCCGAAGTCATTCAGCAATCTCGCCAAGACCTCGAGCCTTGAGGCGAACCGGGAGATTGTCTGGGGCAACGTCTTTAGATTGGGCGTAGCCAAAATCCTCGCTGAGCCGCACTTCGACAGCCCGCACAGCATCGAAGTGGAGTTCAACAAGAGCGTGGTCTTCAGTAATGAAGAGACAGACGTAGCGATTAAAAGACTGTCGCCGCTGGTCAAAGTCGAGCCTGAGGTGCCGAACATGCACTTGAGCGTGTCTTACAACCGCATCTCCATCGGCGGAGATTTTGAGCTGGAGAAAAACTACTCGGTCACCATCTCCAGTGGCATTCCTGCTTCGGACGAACTCGGCTTGGAGAATAATGTAAAAGAGACGGTAGTCTTTCATCCCAGCCAGGCTTTCGTTTCGACCTCAGCGTTTCAAAACAAGCAGCTTTCGGGAGGGAAGGGGATATTCGACATCTATGCGGCGAACTTCAAGGAAGTGCATGTCCGCGTGAAGAAACTCAGTGACGGTGATTTGGTGAAAGCGCGCCAGCTTTACACAGAGAGCTACGAAGATTCGGATGACGGCAAGGGTAGCCAGGTTAAGAAGCTCAAGGCCACGCCTTTTGAGAAATTCCCCGGCACGGTGATTTACGACAAAAGCATCGCCAACACGCAGCCTCTTGAGAAAGCCTCGCGGTTGGATCTCAACTGGCGCGATGTGTTGGGCCAGACTCCGGGCGCTCCCGTGTTTATTGAACTTGAAGCCACGCCGCAAGAGGGTGCGCCTGCCGGCAATATTGTGAATCGCGCCATCGTCGAGTTCACTGACATCGGACTGCTGGTAAAAAACTCCGGCAAAGATGCGCTGGTTTATGCTTTCTCGCTCCGTTCCGGCGAGCCAACACCGGAAGTCGAACTGACATTCATGGATAAAGAACGCGGCATTGTCCGCTCGGCCAAAACTGACACCAAGGGCATGGCCACGGTCACGTCCGAGAGTGTGGCCTGGGTTCTGGCTAAACGCGGTGAAGACTGCACCGCCATCAACTGCGGCGGCCAGGAAGGACACATCAACATGTGGCGTCACGGCATCAGCTACGCTTGGTATTCTCCGTGGAAAAATAATCTGGAGACTTTCATGTTCGCCGACCGTCCAGTTTACAAGCCTGGCGAGACTGCGCACGTCAAGGCCATCACGCGTTCCCGCGTCGGGGATGAACTCGGCATCGATGCAAAGCCGCTCACGGCCAAGCTCACCGTGACCGACCCGCGCGGGCGCACGGTTCTGACCAAGGATGTCATCTTCACTGCGAACAGCACCTGGGCGGGTGACATCACTTTCCCCGAGACGCTCACAGGTAACTATTCCGTCAATTTGAATTACCCGAAGGAAAAAACCTCCGCAGTGGCGAATGAACCTGAAGAGGGTGAGGAGCGCGGCAACCGCCCGGATTTCGGTTCCATCAGCCTTCGCGTGGATGATTACAAACCTAACACCTTCGAGGTGGCGGTCGAAGGCTCGAAACACAAAATGGAGAAAGACCGGATCACCGTCCCGATGCACGCCCGCTATTACATGGGCAAATCGCTCTCCTCCGCCAAGATGGTCTGGAACGCGAGCATCGAGCAGAACTACACGCCCCCGCAGGCTTTCGCCGAGTTTACTTTCGGCGACACCCAACGCTGGTGGCACTATGGCGAAGACCGTGACGATGAAACCGCCAATGAAGAAAGCCATGAGAAGGAATGGGGCGCGCATGGTGAAATGGAACTGGCTGCCGACGGCACCGCGACCATTGAACTGCCGCCTCCCGCGCCACACAAAGCCTCGCTTCCGCAGACGATCACCGTCTTTGCCGATGTCACAGACGTGAACCAGCAGACCATCGCCGCCAGCACGCGGTTCGAGATTCCCGGTGCGGATTTCCTTCTCGGAGTGAAGAAAAACCAATGGTATGGCTCTGCAGAGAAGCCGATGGATTTCAGTTTCGTCACCATTACGCCGGAGGGTAAGCTCTTTAATGCGCCAGCCAACGTGGACATTAAGATCGAGCGCCAGGAATGGAACACCGTTCGTGTCGAAGCAGCAGGTGGCGGCGTCACCACCAAGAATCAATCGGTGCTCACGGAGGAATTGAAGACCTCGTTGAAGATCGGTGCCTCGCAGAACGAAACCGACTTCGCTTTCACTCCCAAGAAAGGCGGCACTTATTTCCTGACCGCGACCTCACAG
>JAYVZW010000335.1:0-4385 GCA_043783015.1 Verrucomicrobiota bacterium | reverse complement strand
AATCAGCGCTCTCGCCATCAAACAGGACATCGAACGTCGCAACGAGATCAAAGGACAATACGGCCCCCGGATTGTGGCCGACATCAGCCAGAACTGGGATCGCTACAACGGCTCCGACCGCAGCCAGGATAACTGGTCGGCTTCGCTGGCTTTGCAGATTCCCATTTTCACCGGCGGCCAGCGCGAGATCGACATGCGCACCTCGGCGGACCAGATACAACAGACACGGCTGAATCACGAGAAACTGGCCAAGACCATTCAGGAGGAAGTCAAGGCTGCATGGATGTCAGTGCGCACGCTGCGGGATACACTGGTCGCCGTGCGCGCGGGGCTGGAGGCGGCGGAGCAGAACTACAAGGACTTGCAGGTGCAATATAAGGAAGGCGCGGTGACGAATCTTGATGTTCAGATTGCCCTGCGCGATCTGAATAACGCGCGCACCACGCTGGCTGCGCAGACTTACGATTATCAGATGGCGTTGCGTGATCTGGAACGCTCGGAGGCCGCCTTCCAGCCGCTTCGAGTTTCCAAGGCCACCACCATGCTCACGGCCAGGCCCGCCAATTCACAGCACAAATAATTGATCCGCCCCATGAAAAAATTCTTCATTATCACTTTAGCCATCGGACTTGTCGCGGGCGGCGGCTGGTGGTGGTGGCAGAGCAGCAAGGATGATGATGTCACCTATCAAACCTCGCCCGTCACGCGGGGCGATCTTGTTCAGAGTGTCACCGCCACGGGAACAATCAATCCGGTGCTCAATGTTCAGGTCGGCAGCCAGATTTCCGGCAACATCCAGAAACTGCTCGTGGATTTCAATTCCGAGGTCAAGGCCGGACAGGTTGTCGCGCAGATCGATCCATCCATTTATCAAGCCGTGGTAAAACAAGCTGAGGGCGATATGGCGAATGCAAAGGCCGCGCTCGAACTGGCCCAGATCAACGCGACACGCACTGGAGAATTGCGCAAACAAAATGTGTCGCCACAGGCCACCCTGGACGCCAGCATCGCGGCTCTGCATCAGGCGGAAGCGCAGGTTAAAACCAAGGAAGGATCACTGGCGAAAGCCACGACGGATTTGAATCATTGCACCATTTATTCGCCTATCGACGGCATAGTTATCTCCCGACTGGTTGATGTGGGTCAGACCGTGGCCGCCAGCCTGAGCGCCCCCGTCATTTTTCAAATCGCCAACGATCTGGCCAAGATGCAGATCAACACCAACGTCGCGGAGGCTGACATCGGGAACATCGTAGTGGATCAGGATGTGGACTTCACCGTTGATGCCTATCCCTACCGCACCTTCCATGGCAAGGTTATGCAAATCCGCAACGCGCCCATCACCGTGCAGAATGTCGTGACTTATGACACGGTGATTGCCGTTAAAAATGACGATCTCAAACTCAAGCCCGGCATGACCGCGAACGTCTCGATTATCATCTCGAAGAGGGAAAATGTGCTCAAGCTCAGCAATGCCGGTTTTCGTTTTCGTCCCCAAGGCGCAACGCCTGCAAATGGCGCACCCGTTGCTTCGTCTCCCGCAGCACCCGGAATCAAGCGGGGCGATCGCAAAGGCCCAAAAACAGGAGATGCTCCTCTTGTCGAGCGCACCATTTATGTGTTGCGCGGTGAGGGCGCATCTGCCAAACCGGAGCCGGTCAAAATCAAAAGCGGTATCAGCGACGGCATTTATTCCGAGGTCACCGAGGGACTTAAGGAAAACGAACCGGTCATCATCGGCATGACCGGTGGTCAGACGCCCGCCGCCCCTCCAACCAGCAATCCATTCTCCCGCCGGTTCTAATCGCAGTTCATGAGCGCCGTCGTCAAACTGGAGGACATCTGCAAAACCTACTTCAGCGGCGAGGTCGAGGTTCAGGCTGTTCGCCAGGTGAATCTGGAAATCCAACGCGGCGAGTTTGTTGCCATCATGGGATCCAGCGGCTCCGGAAAGTCCACCTTGATGAACATGCTCGGCTGTCTCGACCGGCCCACCAGCGGGCGTTATCTGCTGGATGATATTGATGTCTCTCATCTGACACGCAATGAACTGGCAACGGTCCGCAATGGGAAACTCGGGTTCGTCTTCCAAGGATTTAATCTGCTCGCCCGCACCAGCGCGCTGGAGAATGTCGAGCTGCCGCTCTATTACGGGAAAACCCGTTACACGGCGGCGCAGATGCGGGACAGGGGCAAGGAGGTTCTGGAGATGGTTGGCCTGGGCAACCGCGCAGATCATCATCCCAGCCAGCTCTCCGGCGGTCAGCAACAGCGCGTAGCCATCGCGCGAGCGCTGATCCAGAATCCCGGCGTGCTTCTGGCCGATGAACCTACCGGCAATCTCGATACCCGCACCAGTGCTGAGATCATGGGGTTGTTTCAAAAGCTAAACGACTCCGGCATCACCATCATCATGGTCACCCATGAGCTGGACATCGCCGCCTTTACGAAACGCAATCTCATCATGCGCGACGGACGTATCATCAGTGACATTGCCGTTACTGATCGCCGTCATGCCCCTGAAGAGATCGCGAAACTCGATGCAGCGGAAAAGAATGCGAAGCTTCTGGCCGTGAAAGAGTGAATGAAGAATACGGAATGAAGCATGAAGAATTTAAAATTGAGAATATGAATCCATCCCTCCTCAATTCTCTCTACTAACTCCTCACTGCTTCTCATGAGAATTCTCGCCACCATCATGATCGCGTTGCGCGCGCTGCGTCGGAACAAGATGCGCTCTACCTTGACTGCGCTCGGTATCATCATCGGAGTCGGCGCAGTGATTGCCATGGTCAGCATTGGCAACGGGGCCAGCGCGCAGGTCGAGGCGCAGATTGCCTCACTGGGACGTAACGTCATCCTCGTTTTTTCCGGAGGATCAACATCAGGAGGGGTGCACTCGGGCTATGGCAGCGCCGGCACTCTTGTCCTGGATGATGCGCAGGCCATCAAGCGCGAGATTCCCCAGGTGGTGGCCGTCAGCCCCGAAGCGCGTAATTATGCCCAGGTCGCGGCGGGCAACCAAAACTGGAACACGGCGGTGATGGGGGATTCTGCCGACTACTTTGACATCCGGCAGTGGCCGCTAACGGACGGTGCGACCTTTACAGAACAGGACGTCCGGGGCGCCAACAAAGTTTGCGTCATCGGCAAGACCGTTGCGCAAAAACTTTTTTTTGACGCAAGTCCTCTCGGCCAGATCATCCGGGTAAAGCATGTGCCCTTTACCGTCATCGGAGTGCTCAGCCCCAAAGGTCTTTCCGTCATGGGCAGCGATCAGGATGATTGCATCATCGCTCCTTACACCAGCGCCATGAAGCGCGTCTTCGGCGGCACGACCTTCCGCTCTTTTTATGTTCAGGTGGATGACGAGAAAAATCTCGACCTGGTGCAGCAGCAGATCCTCAATGTTTTGCGCCAGCGCCACAACATCCGGCCTGGCAAGGATGACGACTTCACTGTGCGCAGTCAGCAGGAGATCGCGGCCATGGCGACCGCCACCTCCAAGGTGATGACCATGCTACTTGGATCCATTGCCGGCGTCTCGCTCATCGTCGGCGGCATCGGCATCATGAACATCATGCTCGTCAGCGTCACCGAGCGCACCCGCGAGATCGGCATCCGCATCGCCATTGGCGCACTGGGGCGCGATATTCTTTTGCAATTTCTCATCGAGGCCGTCGCGCTCAGTTCACTCGGCGGCATCATCGGGATCGGGCTGGGCCTTGGTTCCTCCAAGCTTGTTTCAAACATTGTCGGCTGGCCCACTCACATCACGTTGACGCCCATCATCGGCTCCTTTGTCTTCAGCGCCGCAGTCGGAATATTTTTCGGTTTCTATCCTGCGCGCAAAGCATCGTCGCTCGATCCCATCGAGGCGCTGCGCTATGAGTAGGAAGCGGGATTGCATTTCGACCATCCTGTTAGATTCTCCGTCATGAGCATCACGACCAAGCGCGGCGATAATGGAAGCACTGACCTGCTCTTCGGCCAATGCGTGTTGAAGAGCCATCCGCGCATTCATGCACTTGGTGCCGTGGATGAACTCAATGCCGCACTAGGACTTGTGCGGGTGACGGCCCGCACGGAGATCGTGAAGGATAACGTGCCACTGTTTCAGATGGAACTCATCGGTCTCATGGGCGAACTGGCCACACCCGCAGGTGAGGAGGCACGTTATGCCCAGACTCATTCACAGCGCATCAATGCGGATTGCGTGGAGCGCCTGCACGATCTGGTTAGAAAAATGGAAGCTCAAGGCGCGTTAAAGTTTGAAGGCTGGGCGCTCCCCGGCGCGGGTGGGTCCATCAGCGGCGCGCATTGCGATGTCGCGCGCACCGTATGCCGTCGCGCCGAACGCAGCGTGATGGATTTGCACGATACCG
>JAYVZW010000334.1:0-4387 GCA_043783015.1 Verrucomicrobiota bacterium | reverse complement strand
GGTGCCCGATGACATCGAGAAGATTCAACAGGCCGTGCGTTCCTTTTCCGCGCAGGGCTGCGGACTCATTCTTACCACTGGGGGAACTGGAATCGCAGAGCGCGATGTCACACCCGAGGCCATCCGTGGCATCGCACGCGTGGAGATTCCCGGCTTCGGCGAAGTCATGCGCGCCAAGTCACTGGCGATCATACCGAATGCGATGATCAGCCGCTGCCTGGGCGCGATCGTGGATTCATCGCTGGTGCTCGCTCTTCCCGGCAAGCCACAGGGTGCAGTGGAGTGCCTTGGTTTTGTGCTCGGGGCCGTCCCGCATTCCGTGAAGCTGGCGATGAAGGTGCCTACGAGTTGTTGATGCAGTCGATGCGTCTCGCCTGTCAAAGTGGTGATCCGTTGCGAAGCGTGAACCATCGATGGTAGGCCTTCATGCCTTGGAACTTGGAACTATCCCTCCTTGATATTTGAATCTTGAATCTTGAATTCTGAACCTTTAACCTGATGCCCGCTCACGCTGACAGTTTCGCAATCTCCACTCGGGGGAAGGGGACTTATGAGATCACAGACCGCGTCCACGCTATCGTGCGCACCAGCGGCATCCGCACCGGAACCGCGACCGTCTTCGTGCGGCACACTAGCTGTAGTTTGGTGATTTTTGAAAACGCCGATCCCTCCGCGCGGACGGATTTGCATGCTTTCTTTGAAAAACTTGTCCCGGAGAACACACCGTATTTCATTCACACTTGCGAAGGCCCGGATGACATGCCGAGCCATCTACGCATGGCGCTGACGCGCACCAGTGAGGTCATCCCCATCATGAACGGTCGCCTGGCCCTCGGCACCTGGCAGGGCATCTTTCTCTTTGAGCACCGACGTGCGCCGCACACGCGGGAAATCGTTGTGTCCGTCACTGGTGAATGAGTTGCGCAACACGCGCCCCGCCGCTACATAGGGTGTCCCGTTCCATGAACCGTATTGACCAATGCTTTGAGAATTTGCGTGCCGCTAAAAAACGCGCCTTTATCGCCTATATCGCCGCTGGTGATCCTGATCTCGCAAAGACCCGCGATATCGTGCTCGCGTTGGAGAGTGCTGGAACTGACATCATCGAACTCGGTCTGCCGTTTTCCGACCCATTGGCGGACGGTATCGTAAACCAACTCGCCGCTGATCGCGCGCTACGCGGGGGCGCGACGACGCCAAAGATTCTGGCTTTCATCAAGGAACTTCGACGCGAGACGCAAATTCCGCTCGTGCTCTTCACCTACCTAAATCCCGTTTACACTTACGGCTTCGAGCGTTTCCACACTGATGCCGCTGCTGCCGGTGCAGATGGGGTGCTGATTCTCGATCTTCCTCCCGACGAGGCTTCGCAGAACAAAGAACTCATCACCAGCGCCGGTCTCAAGCCTATCCGTCTTATCGCGCCGACCACGCCGCAGGATCGCGTGGCGTTGATCGCGCAACAAGCTGAAGGTTTTATCTATTATGTCTCTCGTGAAGGCGTGACCGGCGCGCAGACCAGTCTCGCCACCGGCATCGAGGAACATGTGACCTGGATCAAATCGGCGACGAAAAATCCGGTCGCTGTCGGGTTCGGCATCTCAACTCCCGAGCAAGCCCGCGCGGTGGCCGCGATGGCCGATGCCGTGGTGGTAGGAAGTGCCATCGTGAAATTAATCGCCGAGCACGGTGCTGCGGATGATCTCCCCGCGAAGCTCTTCGCCTTGGTGAAACCCCTTGTGGATGCGGTGAAGTCCGTCTAGTTTACCGGCTCGCAAAGATGGCCATGAACTTGAAATTTTGGAAGATGAACGGTGCGGGCAATGACTTCGTCATGCTCGATAATCGCGCATTGTCACTGAGGCTCGATGGAAAACACATTGAGCATCTCTGCGACCGCCATCGTGGTGTGGGCGCGGATGGATTGCTCATGGTCGAACCCGCGCAGAACGGCGCTGATTTCCGGATGCGCTATTATAATGCGGATGGTGGCGAGGCCGAGATGTGCGGCAACGGCGCAAGGTGCTTTGCGCGTTTTGTGAATCGCTTGAACGCGGACAAGCTGCCTAGTCTGAATTTTGAAACGCTCGCGGGGTTGATCTCTGCGGAATTCATGGGCGAGCAAGTGCGCATCAACATGAGTGCGCCGCAGAATACCAAGCTCAATCAGACCCTTGATGTCGCCGGGGAAAAGCTTCTGGTGCACAGCATCAACACCGGCGTGCCGCATGCGGTCGTGTTGGTGGATGAACTCGAGAAAGTGGATGTCTGTCGTCTTGGCGCTGGTCTGCGTTATCACGAGGCATTCGCTCCCAAAGGCACGAACGCGAATTTTGTCAAAGTGCTCGCCCCCGGATCCATTTCCATCCGCACTTATGAGCGCGGCGTGGAAGGTGAAACACTCGCCTGCGGCACCGGCATGGTGGCCTGTGCGCTCATCTGCCACGAGTTGCATGGATTCACCGCGCCCGTTTCTGTTCGCGTGAAAGGCGGAGACACGCTGCAAATCGGTTTCATCAAATCAGGTGATGCCTTTCAAAATGTCACCCTGCATGGCCCTGCGGACTTTGTGTTCCAAGGCGAAGTTCAAATCTGACCACGCAATCCATTTATGTTCGCCGGAACCCACACCGCCATCGTCACTCCATTCCGCAACGGGCAGATTGATGAGGCATCGCTCAAGGGATTGATTGATTTTCAATTCAACAGCGGCGTCCAAGGCATCGTCCCATGCGGCACCACGGGCGAATCGCCGACTCTCGATTACGAAGAACATGAGCGCGTGATCAAACTGAGCATTCAATACGCCGCCGGGCGCGGCCTGGTCATGGCGGGCACGGGAAGCAACTCCACGCGCGAAGCCATCGAGATGACGAAACAAGCGGAAGCGGCTGGTGCAAATGCCGCGCTTCTCGTCGCGCCCTATTACAACAAGCCGACGCCAGAAGGAGTCTTCCGTCACTTCAAGGCCATCGCGGAAAGCACCAGGCTGCCGATCATGCTCTACAGCATTCCCGGACGCTGCGGGATTGAGATCGCCGTCGAAACGGTCGTGCGCCTTGCTGCAGCATGTCCGAATATTCGTGCGATCAAGGAAGCCGGCGGCAGCACCGAGCGTGTCAGCCAGATGAAGCACGCTTTGCCTGAGGAATTCGAAATTCTCAGTGGTGACGATTCACTCACGCTGCCGTTTATGAGTGTCGGTGCCGTCGGTGTGGTCAGCGTGGCGGGCAATCTCATCCCGCGTGAAATGAGCCATCTCGTGCAGGCTGCCTTGCAGGGCAAGTGGGACGATGCGCGCCGGGTGCATGAAAAGTTTTATCCGCTTTTTGCTGCGTTCTTGAAGCTCTCGACCAATCCCATTCCCATCAAAGCCGCACTGGCACTAAAGGGCATCTGCGACGGAAGCTTGCGCCTGCCCATGTGCGAAATGGGGGACGAACAGATCGCGGAACTCAAGTCCACGATGCAAAACCTCGGCCTGCTTTAAAGCTACATGAACTTGATCAAAATTCTCATCACCGGCTGCAAAGGGCGCATGGGTCAGGCTGTTATCAGCGCGGTCGAGGCCGGGCCGGAAACGGTCGTGGGCGCGGCAATTGATGTTGGCGATTCATTGGATGACGCGCTTGCGAAATGCGATGTGGTTATTGACTTCACTTCTCATCACTTCACCGATGAACTGGTTGCGGCGTGTCTGAAACATCACAAACCTATTGTCATGGGCACGACCGGTCACACGGCGGAAGAACTCGCCAACATCCGAAATGCCGCAAAGACTTTGCCGCTGGTGCTGGCGCCGAATTTCAGCATTGGCGTGAACACCTTGTTCTGGCTCACGCGGAAGGCTGCGCAAATTCTGGGCGAACCCTTTGACCTGGAAGTCATCGAGATGCATCACCGCATGAAGACGGATTCGCCCAGCGGCACCGCGCGGCGCTTGGTGGAAATTCTCTGCGAAGAGTCGAATGCCAGCTATGAGCACGACACGCGTCATGGTCGTCTCGGCGATGTCGGCGCGCGCACGAAAAAGGAGATAGGCGTTCATGCATTGCGCGGCGGCGATGTCGTGGGCGATCACACGGTTGTCTTTGCGAATGTGGGTGAGCGCGTGGAACTCACGCACAAGGCATCCAGCCGCGACACTTTCGCCAATGGTGCGGTGCGCGCCGCGCAGTGGCTCAGCGGCAAGCCTGCAGGAATTTATGACATGCAAGATGTGCTGGGACTCAAGTAGTCTCAGGGATCATCTGGCCTGAAGTCGAGGCTTATTATAATGATAAACTTTGGCATTGCTCTAGGTTCAAATCTTGGAGATCGACTGGGTAACTTGCGTGATGCAGTGCGTCGTCTCGTTGAGTCAGACGTCCGACTGCTGGCCGCTGCG
>JAYVZW010000333.1:0-13150 GCA_043783015.1 Verrucomicrobiota bacterium | reverse complement strand
TTCTTGATGTTACCCGCGGGGCTGATATGATCAGTGGTCACGCTGTCGCCGAAAATTCCCAGTGGTCGCGCCCCTTTGATTTCGATGATGTCACCGGGCGTCATGCTGAAGTCGGCGAAGAAGGGCGGGTGCTGAATGTAGGTCGATTTGCCGTCCCACTGGAAGACCTCGCCAACGCCGCCTTCGATCTCGTTCCACTTTGGATTCTGTGATGCGAAATCGGTGTAAAGTTTACGGAACACGTCCGGCGAAAGTGCGGACTGCATAGCTTCACGAATCTCTTCCGTGGTGGGCCAGATGTCCTTGAGGAAAACATCCGCACCCTCCGAATCAAGCCCGATCGGCTCCCGGCTCAAGTTGATGTCCACGGTTCCTGCCAGCGCGTAGGCGACCACGAGGGGCGGTGACATCAGAAAGTTCGCCTTCACGTTTTGATGCACGCGCGCTTCAAAGTTGCGATTGCCGCTGAGCACGCTGGCACCGATGATGTCCTGAGTTCGGACGACGTCCTCGATGCCTTTATCGAGCGGCCCGCTGTTGCCAATACAAGTTGTGCAACCGTAGCCAACAGTTTGGAATCCGAGCTTGTCGAGTTCTTCCTGAAGGCCTGTTTTCGTGAGGTAATCCGTCACGACGCGGGAGCCGGGCCCGAGTGAGGTTTTGACGCTGGGCTTTACCACAAGACCCCGTTGATTGGCCTTTTTCGCCAAAAGACCGGCGGCGAGCATGACGGAGGGATTGCTAGTATTGGTGCAGCTGGTGATGGCAGCGATCAGCACCGAGCCGTGCGTGATCTGATCTTTGACACGGCCCTTGCTCTCCACGGTGACCGTGTAAGAAGTAATCGGCACGTTTTCCTCGAAAGCATTTTCCGAAACGTCCTTGGACTTGCCGTAACCATCCGGGGCGGGGGCGACGAGCAGCGTTTCGAATGCCTGCTTCAACGCACTGACCTCGATGCGGTCCTGGGGGCGTTTCGGACCGGCCACACTTGGAGTGATGGTGGTAAGATCAAGCTCCACGATGTGCGTGTAGTCGACCTCATCCGTTTCAGGAATGCCCCACATGCCTTGGGCCTTGAAATAATTTTCAACTGTCTGGCACAATTCCGCCGGGCGCCCGGTGCCACGAAGATATTCGATGGTGATCTCATCGACTCCGAAGAAGCCCATGGTCGCGCCATACTCGGGTGCCATATTTGCGATCGTCGCCCGGTCCGGCACACTTAGCGCGCGGGCACCTGGGCCGAAGAACTCAACGAACTTGCCCACCACTTTTGTTTTGCGCAGCAATTCGGTTACACGCAGCACAAGGTCGGTCGCGGTGACGCCTTCCCGCAAGTCGCCGGTCAGATGGACGCCCACGACTTCCGGCACCAGGAAGGTCACAGGCTGGCCGAGCATCCCCGCTTCGGCTTCGATTCCGCCCACGCCCCAGCCCACGACACCGAGGCCATTGATCATGGTTGTGTGGGAGTCGGTGCCGACGAGTGAATCAGGATAATATACGCCGTCTTTTTCCAGCACGCTCTTCGCGAGATATTCGAGATTCACTTGATGCACGATGCCAATGCCGGGCGGGACGACCTTGAAAGTGTTGAAGGCCTGCTCGCCCCATTTGAGGAACTGATAGCGCTCCTTGTTTCGCTCAAATTCCAGCGCGAGGTTTTTGTTAAGTGCATCCTGCGTTCCGGCAAAATCAACCTGAACGCTGTGATCCACGACGAGATCCACCGGCACCAGCGGCTCGATCATTTTCGGGTTTCCGCCCAGCGCCTTCATCTTCGAGCGCATGGCGGCCAGATCCACCAGCAACGGCACGCCGGTAAAATCCTGCAAGACGATACGTGCCACAATGAACGGAATCTCGAAATCGCCCGGAGCCTTGGCGTTCCAGTTGGCGAGATTTTTCACATCACCCTCCGTGACCTTCTTTCCGTCCAGATTGCGGAGTAGGGACTCCAGCACGATGCGGATGGAAACCGGCAGCTTCGAGACGGGGCCGATGCCTTGCTTCTCCAGTTCAGGAAGTGAATAGAACTTTCCTTCTGTATTGGAGCCGGTGGTAAAAGTGCGGAGGGTGTCGAAGGGCATGATGCTTGGCTGTTTAAAATGGGGCGATAGAATAGCGCGGCGGCGCACTGGGGCAAGCGCGGCGCGCAGTGTATTTGTCGCATGGAAGCGAAGCAGCAAAGAGGCCAAGAAGAGCAGCCACTTCTGCACGATCAGGCATCCGCCAGGCCGTCATTCTTCGCGGCAGATGGCATTGATCGTTCCGGCAAGAATTTTCCGATGCTGGCGGATGTAACTATGGTGGTTACCCTGCACGATGTGCCCCTGGCAATCCGTATGGAGTCGTGCACTCCACCAGTCGAGGCATGGTTGCAGTCGTTGCGAATCTTCCGAGCAGACGATGTGGACCTTTCCCACATAGGCCCGTGGCTCGTAGTCCCGCGAGAGCTGGTAATACCGTGCGATGGCGGGCGGGTGGACTTTTCCGTCCGTCGATTGCTGCCGCGGCTGCCACGAATCCAGCAAGAGCAGAGGGGGCGGGGACTTCAGTTTGCGCGACAGCACTTGCCCAACTTCGAGAGCGAGCGCGCTGGACTGGCATTCGCCGATGAGGACGGGTGTGCTGGAAAAATTCTGCCGGAGCACGCGCCGGGCTATGCGTCGCGCGATGGCGCGCAGCGATCCCGGTCGCAGGACGCGCAGCGCGTGCAGATTCAGCCGCACACCAAACACCGGACGGTCTGCATCTAAATGAGGCAGCAGTCCGGCGCACACCAGCAGTTCATTCTCGCTGGTGTAGCCGCCCGGGATGAAAACCAGCGGGGCGTGACTTCCCGTCCGCCGGAACGCCAGCAAGGACGCCCGCCACCAACGAAACCACGGTTTTCGGACTGATCCTGCGAATCCCGCTTCGATGGCCTCAGCCATCTGCGCGATGGAAGGATGATGCAGCAAAAGTTCCATGGGGGGATCCCATCCCAATTCCGTGGCCAGCCCCAGCATCAAGTCCACCGCGCGCAAGGAGTCGCCTCCTTTCTCGAAAAAATTATCGTAAACGCCGCTGGACGATACATTGAGGGATCGGGACCAGATTTTTGCGATTCGGGCCTCCATCTCCGTGCGCGGAGCCACCACTTCGTCGGGTGATTGCTTCTCCAGCCGCGCCATCATTTCCTGGTGGTCGGGTTTTCCCGTCGGCGTCAGCGGAAATTCATCAAAGATGGCGATGGCGGCGGGGATCATGTGCGCAGGCAGCGTGCGTCGCAGGGCATGGCGCACGGCGGAGCTGTCGGGAACGCGGGATGCCCGTGGTATGATGCAGGCGACGATCTGATCTTCACTGCGGGCATCGGTTTTTGTGAAGACCGCCGCGCCGCCGACATCCGGCTGTTGCAGGAGTGCGGCCTTGATTTCGGCAAGCTCGACGCTGTGGCCTTGGATTTTCACACGGTCGTTTTTTCGGCCCACGAAATCGAGCAGACCGTCATTCGTGATCCGTCCCATGTCTCCTGTGCGGTAGCGGCGGAATGCACTGTCATTGCTAGCCGTGGAAAAATGTTTATCCGTTAGTGGCGCGTTGCGCCAGTAGCCGGGTGAAAGAAAACGGCTCTGCACGATAATATCGCCGGTTTCACCCTGCGCGACGTCGCGGCCCTGATCGTCGCACAGCAGCACCTCCATGCCTTCCGCGGCGTGGCCTGCGGGCAACCGTCCGTGGGCGATCCGGTCGCCGTGAGCGAAGCGCATCTGCGCGACGTTGCCGGATTCGGAAGTGGAGTAGGTGTGCAGCAGAAAGCTGTCGTCGCGGAAATGCCGGCGGAAGAGCGCAAAGTCATCCGCTGAAATCGCTTCGGAACCGATGCGCACCACGCGCACTTTGGGAAAGCGAAAATCTTCGGCGAGAGTTTTCATCAGGCGGCGGAACACGGATGCGGAGACGACCAGGATCGTGATGGCGCACCGCGTGATCCAATCGGCCAGGCCGTCCGTGCCTTCCTTCGTCAGCGGATGGGGACAAATGGCAGCGCCATTGAGCAGGGCGCAGCCCATCGTTCCCAGTCCGTGGCCTCCGCCCAGCGATGAGAACAGCGCAATGCGGTCGTCCGCGCGCACTTCCATGCCAAGGGAGCAGCGCTGCACATGATGGAGAAAAGTCCGGTGGGTTCCGATGACGCCCTTTGGCAGGCCGGTGGAGCCAGACGTGTAGGCCAGGCACACCGCGTCATCCGGCGCGCCTGTGATCTCGGGATTAGGTGATGGATCGCTGGAAAAATGATCCTCGAAGCACACGATCTGCGCGGGAACCGCAGCGATTAGTTTTGCCAGATCCATGTGCTGTGGGTCGGAAACGAACAGCGCGGAATCCGCATCCGCCAGCACTTGCCGGAGACGCGCGGGCGGATCGGAGGGATTGAGCACCACCAAAATTCTGCCGGCCTTCCACACTGCGAGCACTGCCGCGATAAGCGGCCCATCGTGCCGCATCAGCAGCGTTACACGATCGCCACGTGCGCCGCCGCGGGCCAGCAGGGCGTGCGCCAGATGATTTGCCGCGGCATTCAGCTCCGCGTAGCCGGGCTGCCAGGAACCGGAGGCAATGGCGCGCCTGTCGCCACGCACCGCCGCCTGCTGCTCGAAGCGATCCGGGATCATTCCAGCAGATTTTTGTTCAGCACCATACGCCGCAGCGCGGAGTCGTCTTCGCGTGATGGATATTTTTTCGGCTCCATGATGACCTCGCTGAAATCCGTGCGGCACGCGCCGGTGTAGCCATACATTAGCTGAAAGCGCGGCTGCACGCAGTTCCGGCTGCCGTAGTGCAAGCAGCCAGAGGATTCAATGAACAGCACCGTGCCGCGCGGATGCGCGAACTCGATGATTTCCTTTTTGTCCGCCACCGCATAGACCTGCTCGTCGCTGAATCGGTAGGGCACACCGCGTTTCCAGTTTCCCAGCGCGTCGGCGGCTTTCTGCGTAACTGAGCGCGGCAGAAACGTCCACGGCCCATGCTCAATGGTCGTGTCGCGCAACAACACCAGCACATAAACGTTCGGCAGCGAATAATAATCAAGGTGGTAAAGCTGGCTGTCGTGCGGCGTGTCCGGCTGGTCGTCGAACTGCGCGTTCGACTCCACAAAGCGGATGCCGGAGGGCAGCGTGGTGGACAACGCGGGGACGGACTGCAAATAACGCCCCACGACGGAGAGAATGTCCGTCGAGGTCGCGAAGTCGAGGAACGAGGGATATTTCACCAGATCCGCCGGCGTCCACACGTCCTGGAAATAACTCCGGTAGGCACCTTCGCCCGTCTTCCGCACGCCAGCGCGCTCGGCAATGATTTTTTCCGAGTCCTCCAGCACGCGGTTGAGATGCGGCAGCGACAGCGTCGAATCAATCGCCCAGCCGTCGCGCAACTGAATCTCCGCGCGCGTGACCGGACCGTTCTCCGCCAGCAGTGCGGGGTAGTTGCTGCGAAAGAGCGAACGCCGTGAGTCGTCCTGCTTGCGGAACTTGAGCCGGTTGTAAGCGTGGGCCAGGCGCATGGTGTTGGCGATGCCGAGGCGGTGCATGTGTCCCTCGTGCAAACGGCGCGCGAGGGGACGAATGAGGGCATCGAGTTGTTGCGGATTCATGATCGGAAAATGACACAGCGTCACACGGCGGGAGCGAGTGCATGACGCCGCAGCGAAGCCTGCTGGCCAGCCAGCCATTCGCGCGCCTGCTCTGGATAAAATTTTTCAGTAATGAGATCGTGCACCAGTCTTCCGCTCGGGCTGAGGCGGACAGTGGAGCTGTTAATTTCTATCAATCCGGCGTCCTGAAGTTGTTGCAAGGGCGTGCGGAATTCATTCAGGAAATCCGTGCCAAAGAACTCCGCATACCGCGCGCAGTCCAGCTCCCGTCCGTCGCCCAGTGTGCGGGCCACATGCAGCGTCCTGCGGTCGCCCTCGCTGAGCTCGAGCGTTTCTCCGACTGGACTCTGGCCCGATACGATGCGCGCGATGTAAGGCTCCAGCCGGTCCTCATTGCGAAAAATCATCCCGCCCAAATGCGACCGCGCACTCATGCCCAGGCCAAACTGATGACCGAGTCCGCTGTCACTCGACGAGGGAGCACGCTGATGGCGCAACGCCGCGCCGTCGCGCCGCCGGTAAGTATGCCAGCGCGTCTGGACGAAGCCCATGGCCTCTGCCGTTTCGTTGATGAACGCACGCCAGCGCATCAGGCGCGTGAGATCCAGCCGCTCATCATCGCGGATGGCAGCGGCGACCGGCGTGGACTGGTTCACGCGCAAATTATAAACGGTGACCGAATGCACACCACGTTCCGCCACGGCCGCGAAATCCTCGCGGAACATCTCCTCGGTGTAACCCGGCAGCCCGTAGATCAAATCCACATTTAAAACCAGCCCGCCAGCAACGACCCGACCGCACGCATCCAGCGCATCCGCAGAAGTGTGCCGCCGCCGCACACTGGCCAGCACACCTGGGTCAAGGCTCTGCACCCCCATGCTGACACGCCCCACACCGTGATCCCGCAGCACCGCGAGATGCTCCTCAGTGATGGTTTCCGGTGTGCCCTCCACCGTGTGCACCTGTCCCGCACCCGGCGTCATGTGCTGCATGATCGCTGACAAAATTTTTCCCAGCAGTGCCGGCGGAAGCGCCGTGGGAGTGCCGCCACCGACGAAAAGCTCACTCAGCGGCGTGCCTTGCGGAATGGCCTCCAGTTCCTTCAGCAGCGCCGCGACGTAGCGCTCCTTCGATTCCAGGCTCGCGCCAATCTGCTTGGCATAGAAGCAAAAATTGCAGGCGTAGTTGCAGAACGGAATATGAACGTAGAGCTTGAGCCGCTCATCCGGCGGACAGGCCCGTTCCGCCATCGGCTGCGCTGAGAAAGCCGGTGCGGACAGCGGATAAATATGCGCCGGCCCGAAGGCCACGCGCGCGGTGCCGCCGACCGCAGAGGCGATTTTTTCAAGGTCGTGTAAAGTTTCGGCAACGGGCATGGGCATAGGCGCTGAGTGCAAGTTCATACACCGCAGCAAAAATGGTGCAAGGTTCGTCATCTAAAATGCAATGCATTGCAGGCGTATTCGGAATGTGTTTAAATGCCAACCCATGACGCGTCTTGCTTCATCAATGCGCATCGCCATCTTCGGCGCGTCTCTTCTGGGGGCGGCCAATGAAGCGCGCGCGGCGGACTGGCCGCAGTGGCGCGGCCCGGACGGGCAAGGCCATGCGGAAGGCGGTGGTTATCCGCTCATCTGGAGTGAAACGCAGAACGTCACTTGGAAAACAATCATCCCGGGACGCGGCTGGTCGTCGCCCGTGATTTACGGATCGCAAATCTGGCTGACCACCTCCCATGAAACACCCGCCTCGCCGGAGCACGTCAAGGAACGGCTTAAAGAGGCAAAGCTGCGCGGACGCACGCTCAATGTGCCCGACGAGGTGCAGTTCCGTGCCCTGTGCCTTGATCGCGCGAACGGTAAAATATTACGCGACATCGAACTGCATCGTGAAAAAGATCCGCAGTGGATCCACGATCTCAACACTTACGCCTCGCCCACACCCGTGATCCGCGAGGGGCGGCTCTTCTGCCACTTCGGCACGTTCGGCACCTTCTGCGTGGACACCGCGGACGGTCGCATTCTCTGGCGCAACACCACCATCCATCTCATGCACGACAACGGCCCGGTCAGCTCGCCGGTGCTCTGGAAGAACCGCCTCATCTTCCATGCCGACGGCGATGACGTGCAGTTCGTAGCCGCGCTGGACACGGAAACCGGCGCGCTCGCCTGGAAGACGCCGCGCAGTGCGCCGCCGAGTGAATATTCCAACCTCAACAAGTGCTACTCCACGCCCCTGCTGGTAGAGATGGGCGGTGGTCCGCCCGTGCTCGTCAGCCCCGCCGCCGGCTGGCTCTATGGCTATGATCCCGTGAGCGGCGCGGAACTCTGGCGGCACGACTACGGAATTCTCGGCTATTCCGCTTCCGCGCGACCCGTCTGCGGCAACGGGATGCTCTTTTACACCACGGGTTATCAAGCGAAACAAATGCACGCCCTGCGCTGGAGCGGTGCCCGCGAGCCCGAGGTTGCCTGGACCACAATCTCGGGCGCGTCCACCGCACCTTCGCCGCTGCTGGTCGGCAAGGAGCTTTTGTGCGTCAGCGATGACGGCATCTTGAACTGCATGGATGCGCGAACCGGCACCGTGCATTATCGCGAACGCCTCGGCCGCAGGTTTCGCGCCGCGCCGCTCAGCGCGGGAGGGCGCTGTTATTTTTTCGGAAGCGAAGGCGTTACCCACGTCGTTGCTTTAGGCGCGAATTTTTCCCGGCTTGCGGAGAACCGTCTGGACGGTCAGATCAACGCCTCGCCTGCCGCAGTGGATGGCGCGCTTTTCATCCGAACAGACACCGCGCTCTACCGGATTGAGCAGGCTGCGGTTCCTGGCGCGCCTGGTTCCTGAATTCGAAAAGCACCCGCGAGGCATCAAGCGGAATCGTGCGGCCATGGAAGCATGCGCGGCCAACCGCGTAGCCTGCTGCATCCGTCGTGGCAAATTTTGCTTCAACAAAATCCGCCGCGTTCAGCAGTTCGCGAATGGCAGGCACCGACTCGCAGCCATCGTTGTTCACCAAGTGCTTGTTCCAAATGACGCTGCCGCCAGTTTTGCAAAACATGGGCAGGCTGGCGATCAAGCCTGACAGGTCTTCCGTGCGGACATGACCGAGAAATCCCGAGATGACCACCACGTCCGCCGGTGCGATTCCCTCATGGCTCGCAGCCTGGCCTGCATCCGCCTGGACAAATTTTATGTGCGATCCGAGACCCGCTTCTGCCGCGCCCACCGCGCCGCGCGCGAGCGATGCCTCATCCGTGTCCAGGAGCCACGCGATGACATCGTCGCGCCGATGATGATCACGCAGCGCACCGATGATGTCCCGGCCATCGCCGGCACAGAGGCTCACGATCGTGAGCGGCCCGGCGGGAGACTCGTCCAGCGCCGCCGCGATTTGTTCGCCCACAAGCCGCAGTCGCATCGCCAAGCCAGGCCTGGTGTCATAGCCCCGATGCCAGTCGCTCCAATCAGCGGACTGTTTTATGGCAAGGGATTTTCCTGTAATCTCTTGCAGCAATCCCGTCAGTGGCTCATCCGGATTCAGCGAAGCGGCATCGAGGAATCGCACGAGGCGTTCCAACATAACGCGGACTCCAGCGGGATCATAAATCCTCGCGTCAAAGCTGGCGTCGCAGCGGTGAACCTCGTCTTCTTTGGAAAACGAAATCGTGAACCCCCACGGCATGATCGCGCGCTCGCGCCATCGTAGCGAGTTGAGTTCCACATCACCGAAGCGCAGTGGTGCTTTCGGGTCGTTTGGCTGGACGATCACGCGAATCTCCGGAGACGTCACGCCCAGCCGGCGAAGTTCCTCGCAGAGTTGTTCATAAGGAAGCGCCGCCCGTGCCTGGGTCTGGTTCACTGTCTGCCGCACCACCGCCAGCCATTGACGGAAGGAAAGCGTTTCATCAAAGCGCAGCCGTAGTGTCACCAGATTGGCGAAGAAGCCGAACATGTTCTGGGTTTCCACGCTGTTGCGGTCCGTCACATAAGCGCCCAAGATGACATCCTCCCGCCCGGTCTCCGCAGCCAGCAGCGCGACAAATGCCGCCATCCGCGTGGCATAATGGGTGGCGCTTTCCTCGCGGCCAATCTGGTCAAGCCGCCACACCGTTGCGGAATCAATTTTGCACGCCAACGATGCGTCACTGGGTGCCGCGTCTGGCCGCGGCTCAGGCCGGCGGAAGGGCAAATGGAGTGGTGAGGGCGCATCGACAAAAATGTTTTTCCACCAGGCAATGAGATTCTTCCACGCCTCTCCTTCCGAGCGCAGGCTCGCGCGCTGCCAGGCTGCGTAATCGCCGTATTGCAGCGGCTCAAACCGCGGCAGCGACGGAGCCTCACCGCGCGCGAGCGCTTCATAGATCTGCGCCAACTCGCGAAAATACACGTGCCAGGACCAGCCGTCGGAAATGATGTGATGATTCACTCTTTGCAGCCAGGACTCACCCTCACGCAGGCGGATCAGCGTGAAGCGCAGCAGCGGCCCGCGCACCAGGTCGAACGGCCGCAGCGATTCTTCGCGAAAAGTCCGTCTTGCCTCCTGCTCCGGATCCGCCGCGCTGGAAAAATCGAGTTCCGTGAGCGTGACCGCTCCCGCCGGATGAATCACTTGCACGGGCTGCCCGCCGGTTTCTTCAAAGGTCGTGCGGAGAATCTCGTGCCTCTCCGCCAGATAAGTCATACTCGCGCGCAGCACGCCAACATCCAGCACCCCGCAAATGCGGAAATGGTTCGCGATGGTGTAGCCCGCCGATCCCTCCGGCGTCTGGGAAAACTTCCAGGTGCGTTCTTGCTGAAAGGAAAGTGGTAGCGGTTCCTCCCGCGAAACGCGCACCAGTCCACCTGTCGTAGCCGCCCCGCCAGATTCCAGCAGGCCATCTACCGCGACAGCGAATTCCCCAAGCGTGGGATGATCGGCGAAGACACGAAGATCAAGCTGCACCTGCAGCGCGTCCGCGACCTTCGCGGCTACCACCGCGGCAGTGAGCGAGTCTCCACCGAGATGAAAAAAATCATCCGTGCGGCCGATGGCGCGGCCATCAAAAAGCCCCGACCAGATTGCTGCGATCAGTATTTCCGTTTCCGATGCCGGCGACCCGCCTGCGGCGTGCGACGTCACGAGAGGTTCCATCTGAACCAGCCGCACGCGGTCTATTTTTCCATGAGGCGTCACTGGGAAATGTTCGAGGAAAACAAAGCCCGCCGGAATCATCGGGCCCGGCAGCAAGGCTCGCAGCGCACGCCGCAGCGTATTCTCGGAACAGACCGCGCCAGGCCGCGACACGACATAGGCCACCAGCCGCGCATCGCCGCCGGGCCGCTCCTGCGCGCAGACCACTGCGCGCTCCACCTCAGGCTGGAGCGCCAGCGCTTCTTCAACCTCGGACAGTTCCACGCGATAGCCGTGGATCTTCACCCGCGTGTCCGCGCGACCCAGGAACATGAGCAGCCCGTCCGCCGTCAGCCGTCCTCGATCACCGCTGCGGAAAATTCTTGATCCATCCGGCCCTGGATTGGAAAAACGCTGCGCGGTTTGCGCCTCGTTGCGCCAGTAGCCCGCGGAAAGGAACGGGCTCCGCACGGCGATTTCGCCCGCCGCGCCGCGCGGGACTTCAGCCCCATGTTCATCCAGTAGGAAAATTTCTACCCCCTCGAAGACCCGGCCCACCGGCAGGCGTCCTTCGGAAATCGCATCACCTGGCGCCAGGCGCAGGTGCGTCATGACGCCCGTCTCCGACGAAGAAAACGTATGCACTAGCACGCAGTCTTCCGCAAAAAGGTTCCGGCATTGCACCACATCATCGGACGTGGCCGGTTCCGAGGCCAGCCAAACCAGCCTCGTGCAACGGATGCGCACTGCATCATCCAGCGTGCGCGCAAAGTTACGGAACACCGACGCCGCCGAAACGAAAATCGTGATGCCGTGCGCCGTCATCCAATCCGCCAGCCCGGTGACTCCGCGCGTCATCATCGGAAACGGACAGAGCGCCGCGCCGCCCAGCAGCGCGCACCACGTGACAGTCACGCCCTGCCCGCCGCTAAGCGAGGCCAGCAACGCCACGCGGTCGCCCTCCCGCGTCTCGAAGCAGCGCGCCAGATGCTCCGCTTTGTGGATGATATGACGATGCGTTTGCATCACGCCCTTGGGATGCCCCGTCGAGCCGGAGGTATAAACGAGAAAAGCGACCGCATCGATATCGGTGAAAATTTTCGGATACTCCACACGGCTGCCCGTGAGATGATTTTCCACGCGCAACATTTCTCTGATGCCGAGCTGCGCGGCCGCTTCGTCATGCGCGGCGTCCGAAATAATCAGCGCCGGCTCCGCATCCATCACCACCTGCTGCAGTCGCGCCGGCGGATCACCGGGATTCAAGACCACGACCGTTCTACCCGCCTTCAACACCGCCAGCATCGCCGCGATGAGCGGGGCATCGTGCGCCATGAAAAGCGCGACGCGATCTCCCGCTGCGCCACCGCAGGAGAGCAGCGCGCAAGCCAGCCTGGTCGCCGCCTGATCCAGCTCACCGTTAGTTGGCTGCCACGCGCCGGAGGCGATCGCGAGCCGCTGCGGATGGCGCTGCACTTGTTGCAAAAAAAGTTCGGGCAGCGACCGCGCCGCGTCCGCGTCTTCATTCCGTATCTCGCTGGCAGACGTCATGGAAATTTTTTTTAAAGCCCGACGCCATATCTCGTCTGGGGCCGCGTGTAAAAGTCCCGGTCAAAACTCCCGTGCTCGGGCGGCCCGACGCCGGACGACTTCCATCCGCCGAACGGCACATCCACTTCCGCGTCCGCAGTGGCGCGGTTGATCTTCAGAATGCCCGCCTGCGCCTCGTTGAGAAACCGTCGGTGCAAATTAGCCGATGTGGAGAACAGCGCCGCTGCAAGTCCCTGGCGCACGCCGTTGCAGAGCGTGATGGCGTGATCCCAGTCATTCGCCGTTTGCACGACGAGCACCGGGCCGAAGGTTTCCTCCTGGACGAGGTCGCAAGCCGGGTCATCGCAGCAGACGATCACCGGCGGATGCCAGGCCGAACCTTGTCCGTCATCAAGTGGAGCAAAATTTGTTCCATGGGATTGAATGACACGGATTTTTTCAGACGCGCTCCGTTCCAGCAGTGCCGCCACCCGGTTGCGTTGCTGCGCGCTCACCAGCGGCCCGAGGCGCGTCTCCGGCAACAGCGGATTTCCCGCCGGCAGCACCGCTGTCGCGGCAGACAGCAGATCAAGAAATACATCATGAACCTCACGATGCACGATGACACGGCGGTTTGCCGTGCAACGCTGGCCCGCCATGCCGAATGCGCCTTCCGCGATCGCCCGCACCGCATCGCGCAGGTCGCAGTCCGGCCAGACGATGGCGGCATTATTTCCGCCCAGCTCCGCCTGAAGCGGAATCCGCCGCCGCGCACAAATCTCCTGCGCGCTGAAGCCCGCCGCCGACGATCCGGTGAGCGACACTGCGTCCACGCCTGCATCCGACATCAGCGCCTCGGCTGCGGA